>JBIIGP010000075.1:0-8120 GCA_044236415.1 Acidimicrobiales bacterium
GACGACACCATCGAATCGGCGACCATCGTTGCGGATCACTGTCGTTGATCGTTCACCTGCAACAACATGAGCATTGGTTGCAATGAGACCTTCGCCAACAACGAAACCTGAACCGTCCTGAAGCTTGTCGCATGCTGGTCCCTCAACCTTGACCACTGACCTCGCAACGGCGGCGGCAGTTTCGATAGTGAGTCCGGTTGACGCGGGCGGTGCTCCCAGTTTTGGAGAAGGTCGAAGTGCGTCGAAGACATCGGGGAAGGAACCGTCGCCGATGACCGAGCGCAGCGCTTGCATTGCATCAGGAGGCGGAGGAAGTGAGTTGTCGACGGTACGAGCAATCCAAGAGTTGGATGTCTGTGTCGAGAGCCAACCAGGAGTAGCAACAAACACCGGCACAACGAGCCAAAGGATGATCACCACGCCAAGGATGCCGGCAAGTGCCCCGAGTACTCGGTCGATGACGCCGAACGCAGCGTCACGACGTGATGGGGTGAGTCGGCCACCAATGATGAATCCAAGCGCCTGTCCGAGCGTCGCCCCGACCAGAAGAAGCCCTACAGAGAGGACCAACACGAGTCCGTGATTGGCGGATCCGAGCTGCTCAAGAAACTTCGGGAGCAGCCAAACTCCGAGTGCGAGTCCGGCTGCCAATCCGATCCAGGAGATGACCCTCGCGATGAAACCGAGCCGGTAGCCACCGACAATGGCGAGCGCGAATGCACCGAGAAGCACAACGTCGATGACGCTCACCGCGCAGACCGATGCAAGATCAACCCAGCCTCTTGCTCAGCCGCCGAGCAATCGAGCGTGGGTGAGGAATCCGGTGTGCGCAACCATGCGATGGTCGGGGCGAACTGCGAGCCCCTCGACATGCCACGTCCGGTTGAGAACCTCGAGGGTTTCTGGCATATCGAATGCACTCTGCTCAAGTGCCTGACGGAGTTGCATCACCTGCACGATGCTCGGTGTGTAGGCCAGGAGGATTCCGCCCGGATGCATCGCCTTTGCTGCATGCGGTACGACTTGCCATGGCTCAGGCAGATCAAGGACCACTCGATCGAGATCGGTTTCGTCGATCCCGTCGTAACAATCCCGCAACTCAACGCGGTAACGATCAAGCGCTTCGGCGCCGAGAAACGCCTCAACGTTTTCTTTGGCACGATCGGCAAAGTCTTCACGAAGTTCGTACCCGACGATGTCTGCTCCGGCTCTCAACATCGCCATCGACAGTGCGCCGGAACCGACCCCGGACTCGAGCACGCGTGCACCGGGGAAGATGTCGGCATGCATCAAGATCGGACCGAGGTCCTTGGGGTAAATGACCTGCGCTCCACGTGGCATCTTGAGCACAAAATCAGACAAGGTGGGGCGGACGGCAAGGTAGGCAACATTCTTCGTCGACTGCACCGTGACGCCTTCGGGTGATCCGATGAGTGATTCGTGAGGAACGAAACCCGAATGCGAATGGAACTCACCGGCCGGCTTCAAGGTGATGAGGTACCGGCGCTTCTTTGGGTCAATCAGGAGCACACGATCGCCAACGGCGAATGAGCGGCTCACTGAACTGATCCTGTTCGTGTCGGACCAAGATCTACTGGCACAGCGCTGACTCCGGTTCGGTCGGGAAGTTGGCCTCCTGCTCGAACTACGAGCCGACAGAAGGCGCAGATTTCAGAGGTCGTTGGGGCCCCACATGATGCGCAGGCTCCGAGGCCTTCGCGGTCGATAGAGGCTTCAACCTCAAAGAAGGCCGCCGCTCGATCGAGGAAACCGAAATAGAACGAGTGCTTCGCCCCTGGTGACATCGCTTCGATCTCGTTGAGTGCACTCTTGTAACTGAGGTGCTTGTTCCCTGCCGCCATGGGGCACTCATCGACCAAATAGTCGATCCCCTTGACGATGCAATAGGCGGCGGTTTCTCGCTCCGCCAACCGAACTAATGGCTTCACCTTTTTCGGAAAGCCCTCTCGGGCGGGCAGAACAGGAAGTTGTCGTCCGAGGTATTCAGTGTGCCAATGAAGTGTGTTTCCGAAGAGAACTGCTGCTTCATCATCAAGATTGTGGCCAGTGACGAGGACGTCGTAGCCACCTTTGATTGCTTCTTCATCGAAGAGATGTCTCTTCGAAAGCCCGCAGGCGGAACATGGGACCCGCTTCGCTGCACGTGAACCGTTTGGAATGTCGAAACCGAACGTTGAAGGCACATCGACTTCAACCAAATGAAGATTCCGAGTTTGGGCATAGGCGCGGGCGTAATCGAGCGAAGTATCGCTGTACTCCCCGATTCCTAAACCGATGTACAGGCCATCAACGTTGTACCCAAGGTCCACCAGTAGGTCCCAGATTGCCAATGAATCTTTGCCACCAGACACGGCGACGAGGATTTTGTCGTCCGGGGTAAACATCTCGAATTCATCGATTGCTTTCCGAACCTGACGTTGGCATTGCTCGAGGAAGTGCTCGGCACAGAAATTCGAATTGTGTCGGCGGATATCAATAATCGCTGGGCCGCGGCAGGTCACACATTTCACGATGCGCCACCAGAAATCACCGGACGAATTTCTATGCTGTCGGAATCGGACAGGCTCTCGTCTCCGGGGACAAGCTCGCCGTCTCGTACGACAAGAACTGCCTCTCGGTTGAGGTCGAGTCTCGCCAACAGATTGATGATGGTGATCGGGCCCTCGATCTCGAGATCCCGCCGTGGGTTATGCAGTCGTACCTTCACCTGCACATAATCGCAGGGTTGAGGGCAAAACTCCTAGGCGCGTTTCGCAAGTCGTTCAGCCTTGCGGATTGATCGTTTCTCAGCCTTGCGCATCTTCCTACGTTTACGGCGGGTGGGAAGGGGTGGTTCGTTACGCAGGACAATGGTTTCGCCGACCTCAAGCCTGCTCCGATAGACGATCTTGGGCTCTGGTCGGAGCGCCCATTGGAGCCCACGAACAGTCCATGCCGCGATCCCAAGGAGCAGCCATGGACGGCTGCCTCCGAAGAGACCCTTGGTTAGAGCACGTCGACGAACGTCAGAAAGCAGGCTCATACTCGGCGGATCTCGACAAACGTCCGGCGCTTACGTCCACGCCGACTTCCGAGCGCGAACGCAACGACCACGAGAGTGACCGCCACTGCAGCCACTGCGATTGTGGTGTAGCTGCGCGCTTCTGATTCGACACCTTCAACTTCCGACTGGATGTCGCGGAATCGCTGCTCGATGTGGTCTCTGGTGATGGGACCGTTGGTGGTCATCGGTTCGCTCCTTGTGCGCTTGCCGGCCGAGTGCCAACGCTGCCCTTTCCGATCCGTGAGATCGCAAGAGCAACCAGCCCACCGAACACGAGTGCAACGATCAGGTACGGCACCCATGACCAGAAGCCGGCAAAGACGTCGCCGGTTTGGGTCTGAAGTGCTCGCAACCCTGAAAGGCCTAGGAGGAAGACCCCAAGAGTGATTACGATCATCCCTCCGACGCCAAAGGCCAGGTACCGGCCGATGTTGCGAAGCGGATCAATCGTCTCCTGACGGGCGTAGGCAACGAGGAGATCCCAGAGGTCCTGAGCAATCTCAGAGAGTGATTTTGAAGACGCCACAGTTAGTCCTTCGTGAGCTCTGGACAGAAGGCCCGCCGGATTGCCGGCTTCGAATACAAAGGAGTATCCCACCCATTTGGATCCCTTGTGGGCAAACCCCGAGGTTCAGGACCTACGTCACATTAGAGAGGTGTCTCTCCCTCGCCATTGAGGAGGTCAATCGCATCGAGCATCGCCGTCTGCTCCTCGATCGAAGCGAGCAGAAACCGAAGGCGGGAATCGGAACCGTCTGTCTCCAGCGCCTTCAGGCGATCCAAAGGGCCGAGTGGCGACAGTGCAGCAAGTTGGAAGGATGCGAACGATGGATCGGGGTCAAGCTCAGGCCGAGAACTGAGTTCGGAACGGTCAACGCCCAGTCGAACCATGAGTCCGAGCGTTGCGTCGAGCGTGCGACCGACGAGTTCAGCAGTTTGATTTGTTGGCTCTCCGTCGGGCCATGCTTCGGCAATGCATCGTGGAAACGGGTCATCAGGAAGCCACTCCACGACTCGGAGTCGCTCAATTCCAACCCCCACAACCGCCCAACGGCCGTCCGGCAGCTCTTCAGATTGGATGATCCGAATGAGAGTGCCGACGTCTTTGCGTTGGTCTCCCCCGCCGACTTCGCTGCCCCTATCGATGAGCACCGACCCGAAAAGTCGGTCATCGGTGAGACAGGTCATAACTAACGCTCGGTAACGAGGCTCGAACACTTGAAGCGGAAGAGCCACGCCTGGCAAGGCAACAGAGCCGAGGGGAAACATCGGCAGCTCTCGCTTCCAACCCGCAACGTTGGAAGTCATTTCACGGGAAGCGGTTCGAGCAACGTGATCTTGGGGCCTTTGGGAGAGGCCATAAGCCGATCAGTAAAGCCGTCTGCGACACCTGTGGTTCGTGGGTCGGTGCCATTGTGAATGAACGCAAAACTCAACGTATTGCCTCGCGGGGTGTCAGCAAACCCTGCGAGCGCATTCACGCTGTTCAACGTCCCCGTCTTCGCTCGCACCTTTCCTGTCGAGGGAGTCGCGAGCATGCGTTTACGCAACGTTCCGTTCTTTCCGCCTAGCGGAAGGGCATCCGAAAATTCTGGTTTCTGCGAGACAGCTTCAACTAGAGCGAGACTCAACTCGCACGACATGCGGTTACCAGTATCAAGTCCAGAGCCGTCCAGCATCACAAGGTCGTCGATGGTGAACCCTTGTCTTTTGAGTGACTCTTTGGTGGCTTCGATACCTGCTGCTGTCGTTCCTTGTCCCTTTGCTTGAAGTCCAATTTCTTTCAGTACAAGCTCGGCGGTGGTGTTGTCAGAGTTCTTGAGCATTTCGGTGAGCACTTCTGACATTGGGACGGAATCAAAAGTGCTGATCTCTTCTGCGTCATCTGGTGCTTGACCGGTTGTCGCGACTCCCCCGACAGCGATGCCCTTTGAATTGAGAACGGTGCGAAGGGTTTGCACAAACAAAAGCGGCGAGTCACCAGCTTTACGATTGGTCGTTGCTTCGTTTGGTGTGTCTGTGTAGCCGGTATTTCCATCATTAACGAGGAGCGCCGAAAGAGGAGCAACTGTTCCACCAACTTGATAGCGAGCTGGCCAGGTCGACACCCATCGAACGTCGTCGTATCTCGAGTCATCACCAATGAGGTCACCCGTAATGGAGCGGATACCGGCCTCATTTAGTGCGTCGGCGATCTTGGTGAAGTCCTCATAAAACTGATCTGGGTCGTCGAACACAGTCTTATAACCCGATGTCGCCAGTAGTGGGTCGCCGCCACCTATGACGTAAAGATCGCCATCGATCACGCCATTCTTAGGCTGCTTTTCCGCAACGAAACGCGTGGAGAATTTCGAGTCTGCGCCGAGAATATCGAGCGCCGCCATAGCTGTCGCTAACTTCATCGTCGACGCGGGAACGAATGTTTCAGATGACCGGCGCTCGTAGACAGTACGTCCGTCCAGTTCAACGATCACACAGGTCGAACCCACGACCTTGTTGAGGAATTGATCAATCGATGCTGAGAGTTCGGGATCGGCAGTCGTCGCCTGAAGTACACCCGGAAACCTTCGCGCCGAAAGCAGTGGCGTTGTTGGTGTTACGGACGTCGGAGCGACCGAATCTTTTTCGGAGTCAGATGCGCCGACAGATGGCGAAGCAAAGACGACGAGAAGAGACAGGCTCGCGACCGCTGCAGTAAGAATCTTGCGAATCAACATCAGCGTGCGGGTAGCGACTCAGTCGAGAACGAATTCAACCATCGCACTCGTTCATTCAGGAAATGGAGTGCTCGTACTGCCCTCTCTGCTGAGGGAAAGCAATAGCGCCCGGCATCACGCACAGCTGAAACCGCTGCATTCGATGGATCGGCGACCGATAACTCTGAAGCGATCAGTACGGGTTTGTTCGACGCAGCTGAAGCAGCGAGGGCAACTTCGACGTAACGAGCATCCTGGCGATCATGAAATGCAACAATTCGTTCAAGTCCGTGATCGGGGTAGAACGGGCCTTCTCTTTCAAGGCGACCTTGATTCGATTGGATACCCATTCCGAGGACGATCGTCGCATCGATAGATAGATGGCCTACGACAGCATCAAGCACCGCTGGCACGGTGTCCTTTGTCTCGCCGCCTGCAAGATCGATCGGGTTATTGCGGCTCCACCGAGGTGGCAGCAACCCGTCGAGAGTTGATCTCAGATCGTCGGGCAGATCGACAAGTTCCAGGTTCGTGGTTGCAGTGGCATCGGCAGCGAGCACGCCCCATCCTCCCACGGTGGTCACGACCGCTACCCGCGGCCCCGACGGAACCGGAAGAGTCGCAAATGCAGCTGCGATATCAAACGCTTCAGCTACCGAACTCGCACGAGCGGCGCCCATTTGGCGGCACATACCGTCGAATACTCGATCGTCTGTCGCCAGCGAACCGGTGTGGCTCGCAGCGGCCTTTGCTCCTGAACCTGATGCGCCACCTTTCAGAATGACAACGGGCATCCGGCGACAAACTGCCTCAAGACGATCGGCAAAGTCACGACCTTCGGCCACGCCTTCGAGATACACGAGACCCACCGTGGTTTCCGTGTCATCGGCGTAGTACTCAAGCATGTCTATGACGCCGACCTGTGCTGCGTTCCCAACCGAAATTGCACGGCTCACGCCGACACCGCTTTGTCGAGACAGGTTCATAAAGGACGAAACGAAATTGCCTGACTGGCTCGCGATTCCAATACGACCCGCTGGCGGGTACGGCGCAACAATTTGAGCGCACAAGTGAGAGGGCGTCGATACCAGGCCTTGTCCGTTTGGTCCGACGATCAGGAGGTCGAGGTCGTTCGCGAGTTCCACGAGTTCGGCCTGCAGTTTCAGGCCGTCTTCCCCTGACTCGCCATATCCAGCCGATGCGATAAAGACGGCCCGAATACCTTTCGCAGCGGCCTGTCGCAAAAGCTCCGGGTTCGATGCCGCAGGGGTGCAAACGAACACGAGGTCAGCGACACCTTCGGGTATCTCGGTGAGATCGGCCAGCGTCGGCCTCCCCAGCACTTCGGATCGTTCACGGTTTGTGGCGAAGACCTCGCCGGCATATCCGCAAGAAAGAATGTTGTGTAACGCCACGAATCCAAACTTGCCCGGATGTGTTGACGCCCCAGCGACGACGATTGCTCTCGGATCGAACAGGGCCTTGAAATGATCGGTGGAAATCACGAAGCCGCGACCTCTGAGGACATCTCGACAAGAGCGTCGAGAGCAACTGGCGAGCCATCAACGATCATCACAGGGTTGAGATCGATCGAAACCAGCCCGTCTATTGCGGAAGCGGCAGAAGACAACGCGCAGAGCAGATCCGCGAGTGCGACGATATCGACTGCTGGCTCGCCACGGAATGGGCCGAATAGCGACTGGCTTCGCAACGTTTGCAACATGTCGATTGCGTCATGACGTCTCAGCGGAGCGAGCCGCACAGTTACGTCGGCAATCGCTTCGGCGAGGACTCCCCCGAGTCCGAACACGACTGTGGGTCCGAACACAGGATCGACAGCAATTCCTGCGATGAACTCACGCAGACCTGAGGCCATCGGGGCGATGAGGACTCCAATCGCGTTGTCCTCAGGGCGCGCTGCATTCAGCAACTCTTGGCAAGACCGGCTGATCGCATCGGAGCCAACGACACCCAAGTGGACGAGCCCCCGCTCAGATTTGTGAGCGATGTTCGACCCACAAAGTTTCAGAGCCATTGGCGTGGCGAAATCCTCAGCAAAGGTGATCGCTTCTGCGGGGCTTACGACGAGGGCTTCGGGGAGGAACTTCACTCCGTAACTCGAAAGCAGAGCTTTCGATTCGGCTTCAGAAAGTGTTGTCGTCATGATTCGAGAGCGGCCCGGAAGAACAGGCGAAGGTGTTGAAGCCTCTGCTCAAGTGCATCAAGAGCCAGTGGGTCTCGATCAAGTAGACCCTCGATGAAGGGGAGGTCGCTGAAATAACTAAGGAGCGCGCCGTATCCAGTGAGCATGAGTTGTTCGGCATCGAATCTCCGAAAGGTTCCCGCTTCCATTTCGACAG
>JBIIGP010000076.1:0-8048 GCA_044236415.1 Acidimicrobiales bacterium
CCGCATTGGTGAGCCATGCCCGCAGCGTGGGTCTCGACGTTGTTGGCCTCATGGGCGTCGGCAGTGCTGGAGACCCGGCTGACTCGGCGGCAGCTTTCGGAGCGTTGGTCGCCCTCGCCGAGGATTTAGGCCTTTCTGAGCGTTCGATCGGGATGTCCGATGACCTCGAAGTTGCCATTTCACAGGGTTCAACCATGGTGCGGGTTGGCACTGCTCTCTTTGGGGCGCGGGCTCCTCGGGGTGGGGCGTAACGAGGCGAATTCCGCTCGTGGCGGGAGCGAATGTCGACAATCAGCGCAAACGAACTAACCTGCCGATTCGGACCGGGGGGGAGTTCCCCCGCACGGAGGGTCAGATGTCTTCGATGTGGCGCAATGCCATGGTGTACCTCGGGCTTGGGCCCGACGACGAGTATGACGACTACGCGGCGTCACCCGACGATCGCCCAATGCCGCCAATGCCTGCGCAGCCGGCACGGCAGCAACCAGCGCGACCAACTGGCACCGTGCGTGCACGTCCGCCAGTTTCGAGTGGGCCGGTGTTGTCCACTCCTCCCGAGACTGGAGAGGTCTCAGCGGTGCGTCCCGTCGCCGCCCCGAGCTCTTCTCCCGCCGGGGCCCAGGACGCATCGAAGCCACGAGTTCGTGCAGTGCCTCGCCGTCAGTCGGTTCGCCCTCTTGTCGTAACGCCGACTCGCTTTAATCAGGCCCAAGACGTCGCCGACAATTTCAAAGCCGGTAAGGCCGTTGCCATGGATCTTTCCGACGCCGATGGTGACTTGGCTCGCCGACTCATCGATTTCTCGAGCGGTCTTTGCTACGGAATCGGCGGAACGATGCAACGCCTCGAGCGTTCCTCGGTGTACCTCATTCTTCCGGTCGGGGTTGACGTGCCCGAGCAGGAACGAGCGCTTCTGCTCGGCAGCACCGACGAAGATCTGTAATTCACTGCCGTGTGGGACCTCTTTCGTTTCATCGCGCAGATGTATCTGTTCTGCCTTCTTGGTCGCATCGTCCTGAGTTGGTTTCCGCCATCTGGCCCTGGCCCACTTGAGACCATTCGGCAGATTCTTTTCCGCATCACTGAGCCATTGCTGGGGCCTATTCGGGCCCTGTTGCCTCCTGTTCGTTTAGGCGGAATGGGACTCGATCTTTCTCCGATGATCGTGTTTATTGGCCTTCAAATTCTGCTGGGCTTTTTGCCGGGCTGAGCCCTGTTCGAAGTCGTTGACACCCGGGTCCCGTTCGGCCGATACCATCGCCGCCATGGAAACCACTCCCGGAACTCCCCACCTTCTTACTGACGTTCGATTCTCTGTCAGCCGCAAGGGATACGACCCCGACGAGGTCGACAACTTCCTTGAGCGCGTCAGCGCTGCGGTTGCGCAGCTGCAGGACAAGCTTCGTCAGGCAACTGCTTCAGCAGAAGCCGCCGAGACTCGCGCTGCCGATGCGGTTCGCAACGAAAGCCGTCTGCATGCTCGAATCGCTGAACTTGAATCAGGCGCGGGAGTTGCGCCGGCAGCGGTTGTTGCGCCGATTCGTTCGGTCGACCCGACGATCGACGCCGAACAAGCATCGTCAGTACTTGTGATGGCACAGCGGACCGCCGATGCAACGATCAACGAAGCGCGAACGAATGCTGCACAGATGCTCTCGGAGTCTGAGCTCGAAGCCAGCCGAATTCTTGCGGCCGCAAAGACACAAGCCGACGAGGCCATTCGCGATCTCGACAAGACCCGTCGTGAACTCGCAGCCGACAACGCTGCACTCGATGCGTTCCTTTCGGAACAGCGTGCAGTTATTGCCAATGGGGTAGCTCGAATTCAGGCCGTTCTCGATGATCCGGCTGCACTTCGAGTCGGAACCGCGCCGGTTGAACTTACGGCCCCAGCACCGGCCCCTGCACCGGCCCCTGCGGCCTTCGCAGCTCCTGAACCAGCAGCAGCCCCCGAACCCGAGCCTGAGGTCTTCCAGCCAATCCTGGCCGAGGACACCGGTTGGAACCCCGAACCAGCCCCGACGTCGCTCTTTGTCGACGAAGAGGCCGACGGTGGCCCTGCCACCTCCGCAGTTCCGGTGTTTGACGATGAATTCCTCGCCGAAGACGACGATGACGCCGATGCGGCGATGCGACGCTTCTTCGATGCCGATTTCGACGACGACCGTCGCTGAATTCGTCAAACGACTTCTTCCAACGTTCGGGACTCTTCATCTTCGGATGAGGGGTCCCGTTTCGTTTTCCTAAAAGCGCGAAGGCGCTGCGTTGACTCAGTCGACGCGAAGAATGGTGATTGAGAGAGCGGATCCGTCAATCTCGATTATTCGATCGCCGTTTCCGAATTCGATCGACCGAGCGAGAATCTCCGTGGTGATCGTTTCGCGATGGGTCTCGATCACAGCACGGAGTGTTTCGTCGGCGTCAATTGTGACGGCGATTCGATCAGCGATTTCGAGTCCGGCGCTCTTACGGGCATCGTTCAAGGCTCGAACGAGTTCGCGAGCTGTTCCTTCTGCTCGGAGTTCGTCGTTGAGTTCGAGATCGAGCGCTACTGCCCAGCCATCGTCTTCAACGAGTGCAAGATCCGCGTGTTTCTCGGCGCGAACTTCGACCTCTTCGGCGGTGAGGCGTTCGCCAGCAATTTCGATCCAGCCGTTTTCGGCAAGTTGCGCTTGGAGCGCAGAACCGTCGGCATCGGCCAATGCCGCTTTGATCTCGTTGACGCGAGGGCCAAGACGTGGACCAAGCAGTCGGAAATTGGGGATGACGGTCCAGCCCATGAGGCCTGACAACGAATCGAGTCGCTCAAGGTTTTTCACATTGAGTTCGGCTTTGATCTCCGCCTCGATGGCCTGATCAAGATTGGTGCCACCGTGGAGCAGGAGGGCTCTCGACAATGGCTGCCGGACTTTCATCTTTGCGTCGGTACGAGCGGAGCGACCCAAACTCACGAGCCGTCGAGCAGCGTCCATCTGTTCGGCAAGTGACGCATCGTGGCGGCCCTTGGCGATAGGCCAATCGGTGAGGTGCACGGACTGGTTCTTGGTGAGGGTGGTGTAGATCTCGTCGGCCAAGAACGGACAGAACGGTGCCAACACCTGCGAAATGGTGGTGAGGCATTCATACAGAGTTGCGTGTGCGGCGGCATCGCTTGACTTCCAGAATCGAGGGCGACTGCGACGGACGTACCAGTTCGACAGGTCGTCAACGAACTTTGCGATGCGACCAGAACCGCCGAGCGCGTCGAAGTTCTCAAGTGCAGTCGTGACTGAAGCGACAGTGTCATCAAGTTCAGAAAGGATCCAGCGGTCGAGGACATGTGTTGGTGCAGTCGCGCTTGAATCGGGCTGCCAGCCATCAAGGTCGGCATAGGTCGCGAAGAAGGAGAACACGTTCCAGAGCGTGAGCAACGTTTGCCGTGTGGCCTCGCGAATTCCGTCGTTGAAAACGCGGCGAGGAGTCCAGGGTTGTCCGGAGGAGAAGAAATACCAACGCAACGCGTCGGCGCCCAACGTGTCGAAAATATCGAACGGCGCGATGACGTTTCCGCGCGACTTCGACATTTTCTGCCCGTTCTCATCGACGATGAGGGCGAGGCACACAACGTTCTTGTAAGGCGTTGAATCGAAGACGAGTGAGTTCACGGCAAGAAGCGAATAGAACCAACCGCGGGTTTGGTCAATGGCCTCGCAAATGAAATCTGCGGGGAATGCACCGTTGAATGAGTCCGCGTTTTCGAACGGATGATGACGCTGCGCCGAAGGCATGGAGCCAGAGTCGAACCACGCATCGAGCACTGGGGCGACGCGATGCATGGTTCCTGAACAGCCATCTGTGCTGCACATAAAGGTGATGTTGTCGACGTGAGGCCTATGAAGATCAAGCTCGGTGAGATCCCGGCTGGTCAGAGCGCTGAGTTCTTCGACAGAACCAATGCAGTGTTCATGTCCGTTCGCATCGCATCGCCAGATCGGAAGCGGTGTCCCCCAATAGCGGTCGCGCGAAAGTGCCCAGTCGATGTTTCCTTCAAGCCACTTTCCGAATCGACCGTGCTTGATGAATTCGGGATGCCATTCAATGCGCTCGTTCTCTCGCATGAGCAGATCGCGATGCTCTGACGTGCGCACAAACCAGGAGGTCTTGGCCCAATAAATGAGCGGCGTGCTGCATCGCCAGCAATGGGGGTAACTGTGTTCGTAGGCCTGCTCGCGAACGAGAAGGCCACGGGCGTCGAGGTCGGCGATGATGTCGCGGTCGGCGTCTTTTACGAACGTCCCGGTAAATGCAGGAACCGATTCATCGAAGGCGGCGTCGGCATTCACAGGATTAAGGACGGGCAGTTTCTCGGCGCGACCAACTGCAGCATCGTCCTCACCAAAGGCGGGGGCGAGATGAACGATTCCCGAACCGTCATCGGTGGTGACGAACTCGGCAGCAACAACGCGCCAACCATCGGATCCGGCCGGGGGAGTCAGGGTGTCGAACGGGCGCTGGTAACGCCAGCTGACTAGATCTGAGCCCTTGAACGTCTCAACGACGGTTGCGTCTTCAGGGGCGAGGGCTGCGGCCATGAGGAGATCGCGAGTTCCGTCAGTGGAAGCCACGCGGACGTAATCAATGTCGGGGCCGACTGCGGCAGCGACGTTTGAGATGAGGGTCCAGGGTGTGGTGGTCCAGACGAGCAAGTCAATATCGCGATCGACGATCGGGAACCGGACGTAGACCGATGGATCAACAACGTCGCGATAGACGTCGGGCTGTCCGAGTTCGTGACTCGAAAGCGCGGTTCCGCATCGACCGCAATAGGGGGAAACCTTGTGGCCTTCGTAGAGAAGTCCTTTGTCCCACAACTGGCGGATGAGCCACCACACTGATTCGACATAGGAGTTGTCGAGGGTCCAGTAGGCGTCGGCGGTGTCAATCCACACGCCCGATCGTTCAGTGAGCGCAGTCCAGTCGGTGACATAACGCTGGACCGATTCCCGACAGCGTTGATTGAACTCGGCAATCCCGAATTCTTCGATCTCTTGTTTCGTGGAAAGTCCGAGTTCTTTTTCGACCTCAAGCTCCACGGGGAGACCGTGACAGTCCCACCCGCCCTTCCGGGGAACATCTCGGCCACGCATGGTTTGGAATCGTGGATAGATGTCTTTAAAAACTCGGGCCCAGACATGGTGGAGACCGGGTCGGCCGTTGGCGGTGGGGGGACCCTCGTAGAAGATCCAGGGCTCGCTACCAGCCCGGAGTCGGCGGGTCGCACCGATGGTGTCATCGGCCTTCCAGCGCTCTAGGCGGCGTTGCTCGAGGGTGGGGAGGTCGAGATCTGGGTCGACGGGACCGAATGGCATGGGGGCCAAGCGTACGCTGTCGCCGAACGGCTTCGGTGCGGGCGGGTTGACGTGGGAGGTCGACGCCCTTACCCTCCGCCGATCCACCGCCACTCAAGGGAGAACATCCGTGGCAGTCAAAAAGGCACCGGCGAAGAAGTCCGCAGCGAAGAAGGCTCCGGCCAAGAAGGCTCCGGCCAAGAAGGCCCCAGCGAAGAAGGTCGTCAAGAAGGCTCCGGCCAAGAAGACACCAGCAAAGAAGGCCGCTCCGGCGAAGAAGGCCCCAGCGAAGAAGGTCGTCAAGAAGGCTCCGGCCAAGAAGACACCAGCAAAGAAGGCCGCTCCGGCGAAGAAGGCCCCGGCCAAGAAGGCGCCAGTCAAGAAGGCCCCAGCGAAGAAGGCGGCAGTAAAGGCTCCAGCCAAGAAGGCCGCGGCCAAAACTCCAGCCCCGAAGGCGCCGGCCAAGAAAGCAGCCCCCGTCAAGAAGGCTGAAGTCGCCCCGGTTGTCGCCCCGCGCCCCAACCGCCTTCCGGCGATTCCGAAGGAACCCAAGAAGATCAAGTACCCGTTCGACGCCAAGTTCCTTGATGCTCAGCGATTGCATTTGCTCGAGGAACGCCGTCGTCTCGTTCACGACGCTGAAACTCTTACCGCCGAGGCCAACTCGCTTGCAGAGTTGCGTGAGCCTGGTGATGTGCAGTTCGACGAAGAATCGGGCGAAGGCGACACGCTTGCAGTTGAGCGTGAACGTGACCTCGCACTTTCGGCACAGTTCCTCGATCAGGTCGATGAAATCGACCGGGCGATGGCCAAAATTGGTCAAGGCACCTACGGCATTTGCGAGATTTCTGGTCTCGCCATTCCGAAAGAACGCCTTCGTGCGATTCCGTGGTGTCGCGAGCGTGTTGAGTACAAGGTTGGCAACTTCCGTCGCTGAACAACCACGATTCGGGCAGATCAGCCCCTAGGTTGGACCCCGTGACATCGTCGACTGCATCTGCCACTTCAGCACCCACACACCGGGTGCTGTTTGGCGCGGTTGCGGTCGGGTGGGTTGTCGCTGATCAACTTACAAAGTGGTGGGCGGTGTCCTCGCTCAAGGACAACACCATCGATGTTGTCTGGACGCTGCGCTTTCAGTTACTGACGAATTACGGAGCATCGTTCAGCCTTGGTGCCGGGTATGGCGCTTGGATTGGGCTCCTCGCACTTGTTGTCGTCGGGATCTTGGTGTGGAAAGGCGGATCAGTCCGCACACGATTGGGGGCGGTTGCCCTCGGCATGATCGTTGGCGGTGCATTGGGCAATGTCCTCGATCGCGCGTTTCGCAGCGATTCGGGGTTCTTTCAAGGTGGCGTCATCGATTTCATCGACCTCCAGTGGTGGCCGGTCTTCAATATCGCCGACATCGGCGTCGTGTGTGGCGCCATCCTCCTCGTGATCTCCACACTTTTGAATCCCGAACCTGACGCAAGTGACGTTGCTGTCGAGTCATCATCCTCAACGATCGAGAGCAACTGATATGGCCTATACCGAGGTCATCCCCGCATCATTAGCCGGAGAACGCATCGACCGAGTCGTTGCAATGATTACCGGTGCGAGCCGAACTCGTGTCACTGAATGGCTTGAACAGGGCCTCGTTGTTTGTAACGACACCGTTGTTTCCACTCGTTCTCGTCGAGTAGCCGATGGCGACACCATCGAGGTCAATGTTGAGCCCGACCTTGGTCCAGAGCCACTGATTGCCGAACCCGATATCGATGTGCCAATCGTGTATGTCGATGACGACGTGATTGTTATCGACAAGCCTGCCGGGCTTGTTGTGCATCCTGGTGCAGGCAATGCCACCGGAACGCTTGTGCAGGCCATGCTTGCGATCTATCCGGAAATCGCCAACATCGGGGAACCAGAACGCCCGGGTGTTGTGCATCGTCTTGATAAAGACACTTCTGGGCTCATGCTCATGGCGCGCTCACAAGAGGCGCACGGCGAACTCAGCTCAATGTTGGCCGCGCACGAAGTCGAACGCACCTATCTCACTCTGGTCTGGGGTATCCCCGAAGCCGGCAGTGGTCTCATCGACGCGCCCATCGGTCGATCAACTCGCGAACCAACCAAGATGGTCGTGAGCGCGCAAGGCCGAGAAGCGCGCACTCGCTACACCGTTCTTGAAACCTTTGACGAGCCCGTGCAATGCGCGTTGGTTGAGTGTCGGCTCGAAACCGGTCGCACACATCAGATCCGCGTGCACATGGCGGCAATCGGTCATGCAGTCGTTGGCGACGATCGATATCGAGGGGCGCGACCGGCAATCGAGACACCGCGCATCTTTTTGCATTCGGCCGCGCTTGCGTTCGATCACCCGGTGCGTCTCGACGAGCGCCTCGAGTTCGTTTCGGAACTTCCCGAAGATCTTGCGGCAGTGCTGGAACGAATCAGGAACCAGACGCCCACGGAGGAGTAACCGAAGGAGTGGTGGCAACTTCGCTTGGCCACTTGCCCTGACCTTTGGCCATTGAAACGATGTCGGCCAAGGTTGCAGCTTCGAGGTAGCGACGCATGTGTTCACCGACGTCGTCCCATACGGCAAGCAACACACATTGACCTTCGTGGTCGCAAGCACCATCGGTGTGAGGTTGTCCGAAATCTCCGGCGACAATCGGGCCATCAACCGCGCTGATGATGTCGGACAAACTGATCTCCTCGGGCGTGCGGGCCAAG
>JBIIGP010000077.1:0-7966 GCA_044236415.1 Acidimicrobiales bacterium
CCGACGCCTACGGCATGGTTCCTGCAATCAACGAGTCGCACGTCGAGATGGACGGCGCGTGGGCGATGTACGAGGCCTACGTTCGACTTCTTCACGGCGACATTGACATCGCAATGGCCATCGGCGTTGGCAAGAACTCCAACTCCGATCCATCGACGTTGTTCACCGTTGAGTTCGATCCCTACTACCTCACTCCGTTGGGTACCGACACCTGGACATTGGCCGCACTGCAGGCACGCGCGCTCATCGATTCCGGAAAGGCCACCGAACGCGACTTCGCTGAGGTCGTCGCTCAAAACCGGTCCAACGCCAAGTCGAACCCGTTTGCACAGGTGAAGGGCGATTACTCCGTCGATGAGTTGCTCGCAGCTGACTACGTGCGCAACCCGTTGCGTCGTCACGATCTGCCGCCGACAACCGATCAGGCAGCCGCAGTCATCCTTGCTCGCGGCAAGCGGGCCTATGACTTGTGCGAGCGTCCAGCGTGGATCACCGGTATCGATCATCGCATCGAGGCGCATTTGCCGACTGTTCGGAAAGACATCACCACTTCGGTCTCAACACGCCTTGCCGCCGAGGCGGCGGGTGTCGGTAAGGGCCCGATCGATGTTGCTGAGCTCCATGCACCGTTCAGTTTCCAAGAGTTGATTCTTCGTGAATCGCTGGGTCTTGACGCTTCCACCGAGGTCAACCCCTCCGGTGGTGCGCTTGCGGCTCACTCTGTCATGACCGTCGGCCTCATCCGCGTTGGGGAAGCCGCAAATCAGATCATCAAGAATGGCAAGAACCGCACGTTGGCTCACACCACGTCCGGACCTTGCCTTCAGCAGAATCTCGTCTGCGTCCTGGAAGGTGACCAATGAGCCATCAGCCTGTAGCAATCGTCGGTATCGGTCAGACACATCACAAGCGCAAGCGCGCCGATGTTTCGATGGCCGGACTTGTCCGCGAAGCCGCTCAGCGCGCGCTTGAGGACGCCAACATGGACTGGGGCGATATCGACGCCGTTGTCCTCGGCAAGGCTCCTGACTTCTTTGAGGGAGTCATGAAGCCCGAGATGTATCTCGCCGATGCCCTTGGTGCGGTGAATAAGCCGATGTTCCGAGTGCACACTGCTGGTTCAGTGGGTGGCTCAACGGGCATCGTCGGTTCGCACCTCGTTTCAAGCGGCCGTCATAAGCGGGTGCTGTCACTTGCCTTCGAAAAGCAGTCAGAGGGCAATGCTCAGTTCGCCCTCGGCGGCGGCAAGGGTGCATCGATCGGAGCGGGCGGCGCGTTCGCTCCATTCATTCGTGCCTACATCCAGCGCTCGGGTGCACCTGAAGACATCGGATGGATGGTTGCGGTGAAGGACCGTCTCAACGGTGCCAAGAACCCGTATGCCCATCTCAAGCTTGCCGATATCACCATCGACAAAGTGAAGGAATCTCCGATGATGTGGGATCCACTCCGTTTCTTGGAGTCGTGTCCTTCGTCCGACGGCGCTTGCGCGGTCATCTTCACTGATGAAGATGGCGGCAAAGCGGCATCAAAGCCTCCGGCGTGGGTGCTCGCCACCGCAATGAAGTCTGAGCCGGGTTGGTACTCGGGTCGCGACGCGGTGAACCCGCAAGCGGCGCACGCGTGCGCACAGGAGATCTACAAGACGGTTGGTATCACCAACCCTCGTGAACAGATCGACTGCGCCGAGCTGTACGTGCCGTTCTCTTGGTACGAGCCCATGTGGCTTGAAGCTCACGAGATTGCCGCTCCTGGTGAAGGTTGGAAGATGACGCAGTCAGGTGCCACGGCACTCGACGGTGACTTCCCCGTCAACATGTCCGGTGGCGTGTTGTCCTCGAACCCCATCGGCGCATCTGGCCTTCTGCGTTTCGCAGAGGCTGCGCTCCAGGTTCGTGGATTGGCCGATGAGCATCAGGTCGGCGGAGCCAAGTTGGCTATCGCTCAGGCCTATGGCGCCAACGCCCAGTTCTTTGCAATGTGGGCTGTCGGTTCTTCGCTCAACCCACTGGGCTGAGTCGACGTCATGTCGTGTGTCGGAGGCGACCCCTTGTGGGTCGCCTCCGTCGCGTAATGGTTGCGTGGAGGATTGACCAATGTCGACGGCGTTAGTGCTTGGCGGAGGTGGAGTCGCGGGGATCGCTTGGGAACTCGGTGTCATTGACGCGCTCGCAAACGCTGGTGTCGACCTCAGGACTGCTGATCGAATTATCGGAACCTCGGCGGGTGCAGCCGTTGGAGCACAACTACGTACCGGTGAATCTCTTGAATCGTTATGTGATCGTCAACTCGTGCCCGCAGACCAAAGCGCAGAGTTACACGTCGAAAGTTCGCTGGATTCATTGATTGAACAATTCGCTGCGTGTTTCGACGGCGCTCCAGATGAGATTGAGGTACGTCGTCGGCTTGGTGAGGTCGCTCTAGGCGCACCCACTGTTGAAGAGAGCGCTCGACTCGCAGTCATCGAGTCGCGACTGTCTTCCCACGAATGGTCGGAACACGAACTTTTGGTAACAGCCGTCGATGCTCAGACCGGAGAGTTCAACGTGTTCGACCGTCACTCGGGTGTGTCTTTGGTTTCCGCTGTTGCTGCAAGTTGCGCAGTCCCAGGAATTTGGCCGCCTGTCACGGTCGGTGACTCCCGATTCATCGATGGTGGCGTGCGGAGCGGCACGAATGCCGATCTCGCAGAAGGCTGCGACATCGTCGTGATTATTGCGCCGTTTTCGGGTGGCTTTGGTCCAACGGTTGAGGTCGAAGCGGCAGCTTTGCGAGAGCAAGGTGCAAGTGTCGAAGTGATTGCGGCCGATGACCGATCCACGGAGGCATTTGGAACCAATGTTCTTGACCCGGCGACCCGCGGGCCATCCCTTCGGGAAGGTCGACGACAGGGTGCGATCGAGGTCGAAAGAATCGCGAAGGTGTGGTTATGAGTCGCAGTGAATCATCCGAAATGTCGGAACTACTTCGTCGTTTGCGCGAGGAAATGGGATCGTTGCGTCGTATCACTGGAAGCCAGCGACTTGATCGTTTGATCGCTGTTCGTTCGGGTGTCGCTATCGGCGTTGCTGCGGTTGCGGTGTTGGGCAAGGTCATTGACGACGGTCCGATGCGGATGAGCGACCTCGCCGACGCCGTCAGAACTCATCCGGCGGCACTCACTCGACAGGTGCAAGCCCTTGAAGCTGAGGGATATGTGGAGCGTTCTGCCGATCCGCATGATGGACGGGCTTCTGTCGTAGCGGTCACCGCTGCGGGTCGCGTTGCCCATCGCCGGATTGAGGCAGCGAATGATGAATTGATGGCCGAACAACTCGATGGCTGGTCAGCCGAGGAACTGTCGGCCCTCGTTGAACAGCTTGATCGTTTGGTCTCGGACTTACGAGCCGTTCCTGCTTCTCGCCGATCGAAGGCAGCGGGTTGAGTTCGGTGGAGCTGTTCCGTGCTGATCCTGACGCAGCAGCCGAGTATCACGCGCAAGGTTGGTGGGGCGACGACACCGTTGGTTCAATCGTTGCGGCTCGGGCGTCTGTGCAACCCGACGGAGTCGCATTTGTCGCCGATGGTCGCCGTTACACCTGGGCGGACTATCACGCTGATGCAGACGACATCGCCCTAGCGATCCTTGCCACTGAGCCCGAACGTGGTGAACGCATCGCCGTGATGATGCCTGATGGCCCGGCGGTTCATGCCGTCTTCGTCGGAATCGAGCGTGCTGGTTGCGTTGCGGTCGGCATTGGTGCGCGTGCTGGTGATCGCGAAGTTGCTCATCTGCTTTCGCTCACTGGGGCTCGCACGCTTATCACCGCTCCTGAACAACACGGACGAACTGCTGCGAGGTTGCGGTCTGACGTCGCTGCGATGGACGCAACTGTTGACCGACATCTTCTTGTCGGCCTCGATGCTCGAGTTGTTGACCCTGCACTTCCCGATGGGGTCGAAGTCGATCCCGATTGTCCGTTTCGACCGATACATCCCGACGAACTCTTTCTCATGAACTCCACATCAGGCACGACGGGGCTGCCGAAATGTGTCATGCATACGCAAAACCGATGGTTCTATTTCCATCAATTGGCGGCCCAAGCTGGCGGATTTGGCTCCGATGAAGTGTTCTTTGGGGCGCTGCCTGCACCGTTCGGATTTGGGTTGTGGACGGCACACTTCACGCCGACCGCCCTGGGTGCACCCACGGTGTTGATGGATCGATTTGATGCGCATGAAGCGCTTGATCTCATCGAACGCGAACGCGTCACCGTGTTGTGTTGTGTCAGCACGCAATTCATCATGATGTTGAACGCACAGGCTGAGCGTGCGCGCGACCTTTCATCACTACGTTCGATGTTCACTGGCGGCGAAGCGGTTCCGTACGAACGCGCAGCCGAGTTTGAAGAAGCAACCGGAGCGAAGGTGCTGCAGTTCTATGGCTCAAATGAAACGGGCGCGCTCAGCCACACCTCCTACGCCACCGATCGAGAAACTCGTCTTCGAACTGCCGGCCATGTGATTCCTGAAATGCATGTGCGTCTCCTTGACCCTGAGACCCATGCTGAGGTTCCACCGGGTGTTGAGGAGGGTCAACCAGCCTGCAAAGGCCCGGCTACCGCACTTGGCTACTGGGGCGATGACGCTGCGAATACTGCGCTGTTTACCGACGACGGCTGGATGCTCATGGGCGACATTGTTCGGATTGATGCAGAAGGCGTACTAACAGTTGTTGGTCGCACTTCAGACTTCATCATCAGGGGTGGCAAGAACATCAGTGCTCCAGCAGTCGAAGCGGAGATTGCCACGCATTCGGCCGTAGCGATGGTGGCAGCAGTGGCGTTTCCCGATCCGGTTTTCGGTGAACGAGTATGCGCGTATGTCGAACTTCGCCATGGGGCGGAACTCACACTTGATGACGTTGTTGAGCACTTGCGCTCACGATCAGTGTCACGCGAGTGGTGGCCCGAACATCTCGTCATCGTTGATGAATTGCCGCGTTCGTCCGGTGGCAAGGTGGCGAAGGGCGATCTCAAGGCTGACGCAGCGAAGCGGTCCGCCGAACTTCATCGTCCCTGAGATTGGTTAGGGATAGGGAACGATTGTTCGGCAACCGAGATCAGGTTCACCCGGACGCGCCTCGAAGGGGAGACAACCGGTGAGATCTCTTTGCCCAAGCGGAGCGGAGAGCACAACATCGATCGTCTCGAGTCTCATATCCGAGGTGCAGGCACCAGCCTGTTTGGAAATCGCGAGGACGGTGATCTCGACCATGTTCTCGTCCTCAAGGACTTCGAACGAGTCGAACGCGCTGCACGAACTGCTGCCGATATATCCGGAGATTCTCAGAGTCGTTGGCTCGATGATGGCATTGAGGTCCCAGTGCACCGGTGCGACCGTTCGTTGAGCACCACTCGAACAGCCACTAGCAGTGAGCAACATCGCGATGCAGCCAGTCGCGATCGCCAGCAGTTTCATCGAGCGGTCCAACCGCCATCGACCATGACGATGGAACCGGTCATGAAGCTCCCCGCATCGGAGGCAAGCAGGAGGGCGGCACCATCGATTTCATTGACGTTCCCGACACGCATCATTGGTGTGTTGGAGGTGATGAACGATGAGCCGTTCTCGGTGGATGTGAGATCTTCGATCATCTCGGTCTGGAACCAGCCGGGGCAGATCGCGTTGACCCGAACCCCTTTACGGGCCCACTGCAGTCCCATCTCGCGAGTGAGGTTCACGAGACCGCCCTTGGCCGCTGAGTAGCCCGAGTCTTTCGCTGGGGTAGCGCCAACGACACCAAGAATCGACGCAATGTTGATGATTGAGCCTTGTTCGCGTTCCACCATCGAAACGCCAACCAGTTTCATAAGATGCCACGCCGCGGTGAGATTGAGTTCAATCATCTTTGCGAAATCGTCAAGTGATTCGTTTTCGATCGACGTCGCGTTCACAGCGCCTGCGTTATTCACGAGAATGTCGATTGGCCCCAGTTGGGATTCGACCCCGGCGACAAGTGCTTCTCGCTCATTTGCGCCAGTGAGGTCGCAGGGGAAGCCATGGATGTTCGGCATTTCGGACTCGAGTTTGACGAGTCGGTCGGTCCGGCGCGCCGTGATGGCGACGGTGGCACCAGCCGCAGCGAGCACGAGAGCGATTCGTTTTCCGAGCCCAGACGATGCTCCGGTGACGAGCGCAACACGACCTGTGAGGTCGAACAGTTCTGCCGGGGTCCTCACAAGTTCTGGCATCGTGCAGGCGCGAACGGCGGCGAGTTAGCTCGGCGCTGGGGTCGAGTTGCCGGTGCGGATCATCGAGAGTGCCGAGGCGGTGATGCCAGCGGCATCGAGACCAAGGTCGGCGAGGATCGCATCGGGTTTTCCGTGAGCGATGTACTGCGAAGGAATGCCAAGCACGCGGACACGAGGTTCGGTAGCTCCGATCGTGCGCTCGCTCACGAGATCAGAAACCGTCATTCCGACGCCGCCTTCTCGGAGGCCGTCTTCGACGGTGATCACGAAGGGGTGGCGAGCAGCATCGTCGATCATCGCGGGGTCGAGTGGCTTGACGACGCGCGCATCCCACACGGTGACGGAAATACCTTGAGCCTCAAGTTGCTCGGCTGCGATCTCAGCCGCATCGAGCATCTTGCCCACGCTGACGATGCACAACTGTGTGCCGGTTCGGGTGCGACGAGCATTGAGCCCGCTGCCAACCTCTTCGGGAGGTGCCTGTCGGGCGGCGGTCTTCGCCCAACGAATTGCAACAGGGCCGTCGGTCATGTCGAGCGCATCATGCAACATCTGACCAATTTCCTGATACGAGGACGGTGCAAACACCGTCATGTTCGGAACTTTGGTGAGGAGCACCATGTCGAGAATTCCATGGTGACTTGGCCCATCGTCACCTGTGATTCCGGCGCGATCAAGGCAGAACACAACAGGTTGATCGTGCAGGCCGACATCGAGGTTGACCTGATCGAATGCACGCGTGAGGAAGGTTGAGTAAACGGCAACAACGGGACGAAGCCCACCCATCGCCATACCTGCTGCGGCGGTTACGGCATGTTGTTCTGCGATTCCAACATCGAACATGCGGCCAGGGAATCGTTCTGCAAAGGGGAGAATGCCCGTGGAGTCGGGCATTGCTGCGGTGATCGCAACAAGCTCGGGACGAGCTTCGCCTTCCTTGACCAGTGCTTCGGTGAATGCAGAAGTGAAGCTGCCGGGTTTGGCCTCGGAGGTGTCATGCAGTCGCTTGATGGGGTCGTTTTCGGCGGGCCCATAGCCACGACCCTTCTGGGTGAGGACGTGAATGACTTGCGGGCCACCGGGCATCGCTGCGGCGTTACGGAGTGCTTCTTCAAGAAGAGGAATGTCATGTCCGTCGAAGGGGCCGGAATAGCGAACACCGAGTGCTTCAAAGAACGCCGTTGGTTCGAATGCTTCGCGAATTGCAGCTTTTGTTGCGTCGAGGCCTGTCTTGGCGATGTTGCCAACGACGGGAAGGTCAGCAAGGATTTTTTCAAGCTTCGCTTGGCGGCGCATGTACACCGGGTTGTTGCGGATCTTGACGAGACTCTCGCCAAGCCTGGAGACGGTCGGCGCATACGAGCGGCCATTGTCGTTGAGGATGATGATGCAGTCGCGGCCCGAGTGGCCAAGGTTATTGAGGCCTTCGAACGCCATGCCGCCAGTCATTGATCCATCGCCGATAACGGCAACGATGCGACGGGCATCGGCACCCTTCGTGGCTTCAGCGACAGAAAGTCCGTAGGCCCAACTGAGAACTGTTGAGGCGTGACTGTTTTCAATCCAGTCATGCTCGGATTCATTGCGTGAGGGGTAGCCAGAGAGACCCTCTGCTTGACGAAGATCGACGAAGTCTTTGGCACGACCAGTGACGAGTTTGTGGGGGTAGGCCTGATGCCCGGTGTCCCACAGGATGATGTCTTCAGGCGAGTTGAACACGCGATGGAGAGCGA
>JBIIGP010000078.1:0-7853 GCA_044236415.1 Acidimicrobiales bacterium
TTACTGAGAAGTCACGACGTCAAGATGGTGGTCGTTGCCTGCAACACCGCGTCTGCGGCAGCGCTCGATGAATTGCAGAAGATCACTCCGGTCCCGGTCATCGGCGTCATCGAACCAGGCGCAGCTGCACTTCTTGATGCAACGCGAAACGGGCGCGTCGGCGTCATCGGAACGGTAGGAACGATTGGATCGGGTGCCTATCAGCGCGCAGTTGCCCAGCACGCCGTTGCGGTGGAGTTGTCGTGCGCGGCCTGTCCAGGGTTTGTTGAGTTTGTTGAGCGTGGAGAAACCGATTCAGAGCAAGTGCATGTGCTGGCCGAGCGTCTCTTGGCGCCACTCGTAGATGCTGATGTTGACTCGCTGCTGCTTGGTTGCACGCACTACCCATTTCTTGCCCGAACGATTTCCGACGTGATGGGTCGCGATGTGGTCCTTGTCGATTCGGCAGATGCGACCGCGTTTTGTGTGAGTGACCTCCTCCGAGAGGCCGATGCGCTTCTGGGCGACACCGATCGTGGGGGAGTGCACCGCTTCGAATCTTCTGGCGATGTCGAGGCGTTCCGGGCCTTGGGCCGTCAACTTCTCGGACCCGAACTCGATGAGGTCGTAGGGCTGACCTGGCCCGATTCGACACGCTGAGTGAATCGGGAACTAGGAGATCGGCTTTTGGTGGGGCTATTGTCTATCAACACAGTGGAAAAGGTTGTGAATATCGATCACGGCCGTGAACTCATAGAGGTCAACGAGTGACAACGCTCACCCATCTTCAGCGACTCGAGGCCGAGAGTATTCAGATTTTCCGTGAGGCATTCTCCGAAAGTGAGCGTCCAGTGATGCTTTACTCGGTGGGGAAAGACAGCACTGTCATGCTTCACCTCGCGATGAAGGCATTCGCACCTTCGAAACTCCCGTTCCCATTGCTTCATGTCGACACGACTTGGAAGTTTCAAGCGATGTACGAGTTTCGAGATCGCGTCGTCAGAGACAACGGCCTTGAACTCATCGAATACCACAACCCCGAATGCATCGAGAAGGACATCAACCCTTTCGATCACGGCACCTCCCTTCACGTCGACCTTTGGAAGACAGAGGGCCTGAAACAGGCTGTTGAAAAATACGGATTCGATCTCGGTTTCGGCGGAGCGAGACGAGATGAGGAGAAGTCGCGAGCGAAGGAGAGAGTCTTCTCTCTTCGGTCGGCGCAGCATCGATGGGATCCGAAACAGCAACGGCCCGAACTTTGGCATCTTTACAACGCTCGAAAAGCTCCAGGCGAAAGCGTTCGCGTCTTCCCATTGTCCAACTGGACGGAACTTGATATTTGGCAATACATCTACAGCGAGCAGATTCCCATCGTGCCCCTGTACTTCTCGGCTCCGCGCCCCGTTGTTAAACGAGATGGTCTCTGGATCATGGTCGATGACGAGCGGATGCGCTTGGAGCCGGGCGAGGAACCCGAGATCCGTAACGTCCGCTTTCGAACACTCGGTTGTTATCCGCTTACCGGCGCAATCGAGAGCGACGCAACAACACTTCCAGAGATCATCCGAGAAATGCTCATCACGACGACGTCGGAGCGTATGGGAAGAACCGTCGATCATGAATCGGCGGGGTCACTCGAAAAGAAGAAGCAGGAAGGTCACTTCTGATGCCACACGTACACGATGAGTTACTCGCTGTTGGGATCGAGACCTACCTCGAACGTCAAGAACACAAGTCAATGCTCCGGTTCATCACGTGCGGAAGTGTCGACGATGGCAAGAGCACACTGATCGGACGTTTGCTCTATGACTCAAAACTTGTTTTTGAGGACCATCTGGCAACCCTCGAGGTCGATTCGAAAAAGGTCGGGACGCAAGGCGGCGAACTTGACTTCGCACTTCTCGTCGACGGCTTGGCGGCCGAACGTGAGCAAGGCATCACTATTGATGTTGCCTATCGATTCTTTTCGACCGAACGCAGCAAGTTCATCGTTGCCGACACTCCCGGCCATGAGCAATACACGCGCAACATGGTCACCGGAGCCTCGACTGCAGATCTCGCCGTGGTGCTCATCGACGCACGGAAGGGTGTGCTCACCCAAACACGACGCCACAGTTACTTGGTATCGCTCCTTGGCATTCGTCATGTTGTGCTTGCGGTGAACAAGATCGATCTCGTTGACTATTCCCAAGAGGTGTTCGAGCAGATCGAAAGCGACTACCGAGAGTTCGCGTCTCAAATCGGCCTGAACGACGTGACATGCATTCCGATGTCGGCACTAGCGGGCGACAACATCACTGAGGTCGGACCGAACATGCCTTGGTATCAAGGTGTTCCGTTGATCACGCATCTCGAGAACGTGAAGGTCGACAACGAATTGCAGTCGCTTCCGTTTCGTATGCCTGTCCAATGGGTGAATCGACCAGATCTCGATTTCCGAGGCTTCTCTGGTCAGATCGCTGGCGGCACTGTGCAGCCAGGCGACTCTGTCCGAATCCTGCCTTCGGGGCGAACAAGCACCGTCGAACGGATTGTCACCTACGACGGCGATCTCGAAGAAGCAGTCGCTGGTCAATCAGTGACGATCACACTCGCTGATGAAGTCGATGTGAGTCGGGGTGATGTCATTGCGACGTCGCTTGCTCCGCCTGGAGTCGCCGACCAGTTCGAAGCGCACATTGTTTGGATGGACGATCAGGAGATGCTTCCGGGTCGCCCGTACTTGCTCAAGATCGGCGCTCGCACTGTGAGCGCAACATTGGCGCAGCCGAAGTACAAGGTAAATGTCAACACGCTTGAACATGTTGCTGCCCGAACCCTTGAACTCAATGAGATCGGCATCTGCAATATCAACCTGGATCGTCCGATTCCATTCGACCCGTACAACGAGAATCGCGATATGGGTGGATTCATCCTCATCGATCGGTTTACCAATGCAACGGTTGCCGCAGGTCTAATTCATTTCGCATTGCGTCGTTCCGACAATGTGCATTGGCAAGCGATCGAGGTCGATAAGACCGCACATTCGTTGCAAAAGGGACAGAAGCCATGCGTCGTTTGGTTCACCGGTCTTTCCGGGTCCGGTAAGTCGACGATTGCCAATATCGTCGAGCAGAAACTTCTCGAACAAGGC
The DNA here is from genome assembly GCA_044236415.1 of Acidimicrobiales bacterium. Lineage (GTDB taxonomy): Bacteria > Actinomycetota > Acidimicrobiia > Acidimicrobiales > Acidimicrobilacustridaceae > Acidimicrobilacustris. The sequence continues at coordinate 3,116 of JBIIGP010000078.1, forward strand.
CGGCATACGTACCTGCTCGACGGAGACAATGTTCGTCACGGGCTGAACAAAGACCTTGGATTCACCGATGCGGATCGAGTGGAAAACATTCGCCGTGTTTCGGAAGTTTCTGGGCTCATGGTTGATGCCGGGCTGATCGTTCTCGTTTCTTTCATTTCCCCGTTTGCCGCCGAACGACGCATGGCCCGTGAACGTGTGGAGGATGGTGAATTCATCGAGGTGTACGTGAAAACTCCGATCGAAGTTGCCGAGGAGCGCGATCCCAAGGGCTTGTATCTCAAGGCTCGTCGCGGCGAACTCGCAAACTTCACCGGAATCGACTCACCCTATGAAGCCCCGGAATCCCCGGAGCTCATCGTCGATACGACATCGTTGCCCCCGGAAGCTGCAGCCGACACGATCATCGGTTACCTGCGCGAACGCGGTTTCATCGACTGACCCTCAGTGGGTCACGAACCTCTAGGCGTGCCGAGATTCAGTCTCGGCACGATACTCCGATGCCAGATCGGCGATGGGAGCGGGTAGAGAGCCGTCGGCGAGATCGGCAATGGTGACAACCTCAAGAACTCGCCGGAGGCTTGCCCGCACGGCCATCCACACGGTAGGTAGTTCTGCAGCGGCACCGATGTGGGTCATCGAACTGAGGCTTTGATCACGAACAGTGGCGAGCGGTCCATCGATTGCTCGAAAGATGTCCGCTAGTGAAATCTCGTTGGCCGGCCGAGTGAGGACAAAGCCACCCTCGGGCCCTCGTTGGCTACTCACTAACCGAGATCGCTTGAGTTCGGTCATGATCCCTCTGAGAAACTTGAGCGGAATTCCCTGAGCCACAGCGAGCTCTTCGGCCGTGACGGGACCCTCGCCTCTGCTGGCCAATTCGGCCATGGCTCGGATCGCGTAGTCGACGCTCGCAGGAATGCGCATAGCTGCATTCTCGCATGGAACGGGAGAGTCGGTGTTCTCCGCTCTGCATGTTGAAAGCAGAGTCCCACTAGCGTTTGAAGATGCTCGTCACCGTTCTCGGATGCTCAGGGAGTTACCCGGGTCAGGACTGCCCTTGTAGCGGCTACCTCATCCAGGACGGAACGTCGAATGTTTTGGTTGACCTAGGGCCCGGCTGCCTTGCTTCGCTTCAAAGTCACATCGCGCTTTCCGACGTGACGGCTGTTGTTTTGTCTCATTCACATGCAGATCATTGGAGTGATCTCGCAGGGCTTCACGTGGCGTCGAGATACCGCTACGAACGTGAAGGTCTTCCCGTGTGGGGCACTGCGGAGACTCGCGCGATCGCGTCGCTCATGCCCGGCAACTTAGAGCCAACCTTTGAATGGAATGTCACCGGCGACGGTGACGATTTTGCGATTGGTTCGTTGCGATTCCGTTTGGAATGCACCGATCATTACGTCGAGACACACGCCATGCGGATCGAATCGACGAATGGCGGTTCGATGGTTTATTCCGCTGACACCGGTCCCGAGTGGAGCATCGAGCGGCTGGGTCGAGACGTTGATCTTGCGCTAGTTGAGGCCACGTACGGAACTGACGCCGAGGCAGATGGAATGAAGCATCTATCGGCGCGCGCGGCTGGTGAAATGTCGCGCGCTGCCGGTGCGAAGCGGTGTGTGCTGACGCACTTTTGGCCCGAGTCTGATCTGTCGGTGCACGCTCGCAACGGAGAATCGGCCTACGGTGCTCCCGTTGAACTTGCATCCCCCCATGAGAGGTACCAACTGTGAGACCAGACGGACGACGCCCAGACGAACTTCGCGATATTTCGATTGAGCGCGACTTCACCGACGCGGCCACCGGTTCGGCCCTGATTCGATTTGGTCGCACGATTGTTCTCTGCACTGCGTCAATCGACGAGAGTGTTCCGCGTTGGATGAAGGGCTCCGGCAAAGGCTGGGTCACTGCCGAGTACTCGATGTTGCCGGGTGCTTCCCCTGAGCGTGTTCGTCGCGAAGTAAGTAAAGGATCGCCATCGGGTCGAACCCACGAGATCCAGCGACTCATCGGGCGTTCCTTGCGGGGTGTCTGCGATATGGAAGCGCTTGGTGAGCGCCAGGTAGTCGTCGATTGCGATGTCCTTCAAGCCGATGGTGGAACTCGCACGGCTTCGATTACAGGCGGTTATGTCGCGTTGCATGACGCGCTCACTCGCTGCGTGCAGGCCGGAAGCATTCCGAAGCATCCCCTCACAGAAGCATGTGCCGCTATCTCGGTTGGAGTTGTCGACGGCGCGCCTGTTCTCGATCTTCCCTACGTCGAGGACTCTGCAGCTGAAGTGGACATGAATGTTGTGATGACAGAGAGCGGTCGGTTCCTTGAAGTCCAGGGAACGGCGGAGGGAATGAGCTTCAGCCGTGGGGAGCTCGATGAACTCCTCGGACTTGCCGAAGGCGGCATCCGCGAGCTGTTCACCATGCAGAAGCTGCTCCTTTCCGACCCGCCGCCTCGTCGGGACTGAGCACGGTGGGCGGTCGGCGCCTCGTCTGTGCGAGCGCGAATCCCGACAAAGTGAGCGAGATCGAAGAGATCCTCGCCTCGTGCGGCGTCGTCCTCGAACCACGTCCCGCGACAGTTCCCGATGTTGACGAAAATGCCGAAACGCTTGAAGGGAACGCTCGCCTCAAAGCTGAAGCGATTGCGAATGCCACCGGAGCTGCTTCACTTGCGGACGATACGGGTCTTGAAGTTGAAGCCCTAAACGGAGCGCCAGGCGTTCGATCTGCGCGATATGCGGGTGAACCAAGCGATTCCGTTGCGAATATCGCAAAGATCCTCAGAGAACTAGAGCTCGCAGGAGCGAAAACTCCACAGCAACGTCGAGCGAGGTTCCGTACCGTGGTTCTGGTGCGTTGGCCCGATGGTTCCGAAACCGTCGCTGAGGGAATTGTTTCTGGTGTCATCGCTTCTGAACTCAGAGGAGATGGGGGCTTCGGATACGACCCCGTTTTCATTCCTGACGATGGCGATGGTCGAACCTTCGCTGAAATGAACTCCTCGGAAAAGCATGCGATCAGTCATCGCGGTCGGGCGTTGCGAGCATTGGCGCAGGAACTTTCATGACCTTCCCCTCTGAACCACCACTGCCGCCGCACGCGCAGCCGCCAACCACGCCACCACCGCTACCGCCGCCACCAACCTCTAGAGCTCCACAAGGTTCGATCATTCGTTGGGGGCTTGGAGACGTCTTTATTGGTCTCGCTCTTTGGATCGTCGGCGGAATCGTTGCATCGATCATCCTGATTGCTACTGGCGACGGTTCCGATTCGTCACTCACGGAACTGAGTCTCGGGGCACTCACGATCAGCATGGTGTGTGGTTGGCCGGGGTTTCTTGGTTGGCCTGTCGTCGCAACATATTGGAAGGGTCAGCGCAGTCTTCGTTTGGACTTTGGCCTTGATCTCCAACCGATAGATCTCGCGTGGGGTTTGGTCGGGGGATTCGTTGCGCTTGTGCTTTCAACACTTGGCGGAATTGTCTGGGTGTTGATTTCCAGCGATCCATCCCCATCGAATACCGAGTTCCTTCCGACGAAACCCAGCGCGTTGACGGCGTTCGTCATTTTCTTCCTCGTCGCAATCTGCACGCCGGTCGTCGAAGAGTTGTTCTTCCGGGGACTTTTCTTCCGGGCCCTTGCCCGACGCTGGAATCTGGCGACTGGCGTGATCATCTCGTCTCTGGTCTTCGGGTTGTTCCATGCCCAAGGTGACACGTGGGGTCAGGCGGCGTTCATCGTGGGAGTTACCGCCACCTACGGAGCTGTCTTCGCCCTCCTTGTGATTCGTGCCAACGGTCGGTTGGGCCCGTCGATCGTTGCTCATATGTGCGTGAACGCCGTCGGGGTGCTCGGGGCGCTCTATCTCTAATCGGGCGCCGAGCGCGTCGGAGATGCCAGTTGGCCCTGTAGCCTGCCGAAGTCGGTTCTTGGAGCCGGCCCCAGTCCGTTGGAAGGAGCCCGATGTCGAATCCCCCGATCGCACCGCAGGTGGCTATGGCCGCCTCCATCGCAGACCCGGGAGCAGACATCTTCCGCATGCTCCTCAAGGACCGCATCGTGGTCCTCGGTAGCGATGTCAATGATGCCGTTGCCAATCAGATCGTTGCTCAGTTGTTGTACCTCGAGGGTGAAGACCCGGGGAAAGACATCTGGCTGTACATCAACTCACCAGGCGGTTCAATCACCGCCGGTATGGCCATCTACGACACGATGCAGTTCATTACCCCCGATGTCGGAACCATTTGCATGGGTCTCGCTGCATCGATGGGTCAGTTCCTCTTGTGTGCCGGAGCTGCTGGCAAGCGCTACACGCTTCCGCACGCCCGCATCATGATGCATCAGCCTCTTGGTGGCGTTCAGGGCCAAGCCTCTGACATCGCCATTCAGGCCGAGCAGATGGCGTACATCAAGCGCCTCATGGCCGAGCGGATCTCGTTCCACACTGGTCAAGGCGTCGATCAGATTGAAGTCGACTCAGAGCGCGACCGTTGGTTCACCGCAGAGCAGGCGAAGGCCTATGGCATCGTCGACAACGTCATCGTGAAGCGCGGCGAACTCCTCTAAAGCGGCTCCAGTTGGTTCTACGTCGTTTTCGGTTGGTCGAACTATCGGCGCTAGAGCTCGATGTCCAGCTGTTTGGCGATTTTCTTGCAACGATTTGAGATCGACTTCGCCCCGCGGGCGTTGAGCTTCCGCAGCCTCGGAATCAGATCTTGAAGCAATGCGTCGTCAAGT
>JBIIGP010000079.1:0-7823 GCA_044236415.1 Acidimicrobiales bacterium
TCTTCATCTCCATAAGTGCCGCTTCGAGGAGCGCCGCATCAGCTGATGAGGCAGCGGTTGTGTCGGCGGGGCTCGGGGCTGGGGAGGAAGGGAACGACGGATCGGACATCAGGGGCTCCTGGAGGGGGTGTGGGGAGGTTGGGACGTTATGGGTCGCGGTCATGGAGCGAAGGGGACCACATCGGACCGAAGACCACCATAAAGCCGGGAATCAATTTTGTCGTTGGCCGCGCTCTTACGATTATCGGTGGGGAGTGCAATGGGGAGGGGAGTCTGGGGCGGTACCGTCAACCCCGTGCGAGTGCTTGTCGTTGATGATGAAGTCGATTTGGCCGAGGCCGTCGCGAGAGGTTTGCGTCGCGAGGGCTACGCAGTCGACGTTTCCAACGATGGTGCCGATGCGCTGAACAAAGTCATGGTCACGACCTACGACCTGCTGTGCCTCGACATCACCATGCCCGGCATTGATGGCCGCGAGGTGTGCCGGCGGGTGCGGGCTGAAGCCGATCCTCAGCCCCGAATCCTGATGCTCACGGCTCGTGACGGGCTCGAGGATCGTGTTGCCGGTCTCGACGATGGCGCCGATGACTATCTCGTGAAGCCATTCGCGTTTCCAGAACTGTTGGCGCGGGTGCGTTCGTTGCTGCGTCGCGATTCCCGAGCAGTTTCATCTGTCACGGTGGTTGGCGAACTTGAAGTCGACGACGCGAGACATGAGGCAAAGCGCGGATCGCGTCGACTCGATCTCACCGCCAAGGAGTTTGCACTTCTTCGCTATTTCATGTTGCACGCAGGCGAAGTGATATCGCAGGAGACTCTGCTCGAACACGTGTGGGATGAACATGCAGATCCGTTCACCAATACGGTTCGCGTAACGGTTGGCACCCTCCGTCGCAAGGTCTCTATTGATGACGAAACGCCGCTCATCGAAACCGTCATCGGTTCCGGATACCGATTGCTCGACCCATGATTGATCCGCATCTTTCTGGGGCAGACCACGATCAGCCGGACTTGGCTGCGGAACCAACGCGATCGAATAGCGCTGTTCGCACGCGATTTCATTCGCGTAGCTACCGGGCCTCAAAGCGTCTGCCTGCATGGATGGGCTCTATCCGCTTTCGCTTGACAGCGGTGTGGTCGATCCTCGTTTTTGGGCTCGCCGCACTTGTTGTTGGTGGCATCTATCTAGGTCTCCACAATTCGCTCAGTAACCAGAAGATCTCAGCGACTGCATTCCAAGTTGGGGGCATCACATTCATTCAGCCCGATCAGGCGCAATTAGTGCAGCGGTCTGTGAACGAACGAGCTCTCGACGCGTTGCGGGTGTATTCGTTCTGGTCGTTGCTGGCGTTGTTTTTTACCAGTTTGGTTGTCGGCTGGATCGTTAGTGGCCGAATGCTCCGACCGCTTGGAGAGATCTCAAATTCGGTGCGTGAAATTCAAGCGAGTGATCTCAAACAGCGCATCGATCTGGGCGGACCGAACGATGAGTTGCGTCAACTCGCCGATACTTTCGACGACATGCTTGGTCGTCTTGACGAAGCGTTCGAAGGCCAACGTCAATTCATTCACCAAGCGAGCCACGAACTTCGCAATCCCCTTGCGGTGATTCGCACCAACCTTGAAGTCACGCTTTCTGATCCCGATGCGAGTGCGGAGGATCTTCGCCATACGGCAGAAGTCGTTGAACGTTCCTCAGAGCGCATGGCTCGACTTGTCGATGATCTACTCGTCTATGCGCGTAAAGGAACGCTGTCTCTCGAGCGCGATCCAGTCGATGTTGCGCAACTCATTGATGAAGCCGCCGAAGAATTCAATGCGCCTGCAGTTGCTGCTGGCGTTCACCTTATGCATCACGCCGACCCCGGGCTTTGGGTTATCGGAGATCGTTTGGCGCTTCGCCAAGCACTCGGGAATCTCTTGGCCAATGCCATTCGCTATTCGCCCGAAGGCAGCACGGTTCGACTTCGAGGTGGACTCGATGGCCCGTGGGTTTGGATGGCAGTCGAAGATCAAGGTCCGGGCATTGATCCGTCTGACCGAGATCGGGTCTTCCAGCGTTTTTGGCGTGGTAACCCCAGGGCAGGTCGCGAACAGGGACGAAGTGGGCTTGGCCTCACCATCGTCCGGCAGATCGCTGAGGCCCATGGTGGCGAAGTGAAGTTGGTGTCGCAGCTAGATCACGGATCAGCCTTTGCTCTCTGGCTCCCGGCGTTAACGCCGGCAGAACCACAGTCGTCTCTTCCGCCTCCACCGATAGCGATGGCCTAGACATTTTGTTTCTCGCCGAAGAAGTTTCGACTTTCGTTCGGCTTTCGCTGCCTCTCAGTACGTTGCAGTCACGTTCACCTCAAGGTGTCCGTACCATTCGATCCGAAACTGTTGCAGGAGCCGATTCGAAATGACCTGGGATAACCAGCCCCCCGCAATGCCGCCTCAACCCCCAACCCCGCCGACGCCGGCTGGCAGTTGGGAACCCCCGGTGCCCCCGGCGTGGGGGAGCGGTGGCCCCGGCGTGCCAGCACCACCGGCACCTCCCGTGCCTCCCGTTTCGACGCCGGCTCCATGGGGTGGAGCTCCGACTCCGCCGCCAGAGCGTGCGGCAACACCGTCTGGGCCCCGTCGTTCGAATTCGTTCCTTCGCGTAGTTGCGGCCAGCGTCGTTGTCGTGGGCTTGTTTGGTCTTGGCTTCGGCCTTCGATCGCTGGTCGATGACAACACCACCACCGTTATTCGCAGTTCAGCAGGAAGCGGTCAGGTCACGACAACAGCAGTCACGATTGATCCGGGCTCGGAACCGATTGCCTACGTCGCGGCAACAGTGAGCCCGTCGGTCGTACAGATTGAAACCACCGACGGTGTCGGATCTGGCGTTGCTTACGACACTGATCTGTTCATCACCAACGCTCACGTCGTTGGCACTGCGACCACGGTGACCGTTCGCGATTCGCAAGGCACTGCTGTGAAGGGCCAGGTGCTCGGTGCTGATACAGGTACAGACATCGCCGTTGTTCGCGCTGCTGGACTTTCTGCTCCTGCCGCAAAGTTGGCAACAGCGAAGCCAAATGTTGGGCAGATCGCCGTTGCTGTCGGCAGTCCCTATGGACTTGAGCAAACGGTGACCTCGGGCATCGTCTCTGCGGTGAATCGTCCCGTGCCGAACGAGAAGAGCGTCGTGATCAACATGATCCAGACCGATGCTTCAATCAATCCGGGTAACTCCGGTGGTGCTTTGGCGAATCGAAACGGTGAGATCATGGGCATCAACTCATCGATCTACAGCGAGACCGGCGAGAACACCGGTATCGGTTTCGCTATCCCGATCTCGACAGCCAAGCGAGTTGCCGATCAGCTTGTTGAAGGCAAAACCGTTGCTCGAGCCGGACTTGGTCTTAGTGGCCCCAGCTCGACCCCTTCAGGCAGCGCTGGCGCCTATGTCCAGAGCGTGACGGGTGGCGGCGCCGCCGATAAGGCCGGCATTAAGTCCGGAGACCTCATCGTTGCGGTCGACGGCGTGCCGGTTCGCAGCTTTGACGAACTTCGAGGAATGGCAAGTGGGTACAGCCCTGGCGACAAGGTTGTTGTTGAAGTAAATCGTGACGGCAAAATTCTTGAGGTCGAGGTCACCCTCGGCACGCTGAAGTAAGTCAGCCCATCCCTCAGGTCGTTGTGAGCGGTCGCCCGAGAGGGCGGCCACTCACGCGTTTGGGCCCAGAGCGAAGTGTTCGAATGGGGGTGCGGAGGAACTCGCCCGGATGCGCCCGAAGGGCCGCCCACTAGGCTCATCTCCTCATGACTGAGATCCCCATCATCGTTGCCGTCGTCGTCCTTCTTGGTCTGATCATCGGGTTTGGATTCATTGCTCCTCGGTATCGACGTGGGTCGATGGAGCAGCCATCGAAGCGACGCGCTCCGGTCGACGATCGCGTCGTTCCTGCCGAAGAAGCTGCTCGCAATGCCTTGATTGAAGCCGAAGTCGCTGCTGATCTCGAGACATTCATTCCGGCAGAAGAGCATGTTGCTGAAGTTGTCGAGGTTGAGACCGTCAGCCCTGAAGCTATTGAGGTTGACGAGCCGCAAATCAGTGCCGATCGACCGCGCTTTCGCGACCGTCTGGGTAAAGCTCGTGCCGCGTTATCGGGAGCGATGGGTTCGATCGCTGGTCGTTCAAAGATCGACGCTGAGACTTGGGACGAACTCGAAGAAGCACTCATCCTTGCCGACGTCGGCGTTGCCTCAACCCAGGATCTTCTCGATCATCTGCGGGCTCGAGTCAAAGCTGACGGACTTTCGAATGGCGAAGAACTGCTTGGTGCATTGAAGTCAGAGATGACCGATCGGCTGAGCGGATTCGATCGTGAACTCACTCAGTCGAGTGAGTCTGGGCCAACGGTGTGGCTCTTTGTCGGCGTGAACGGTGTTGGAAAGACGACGACCATCGGAAAGTTGGGTGTGCGCGAGGTTCGCGAAGGGCGCACTGTGTTGATGGCTGCTGGCGATACGTTCCGTGCCGCCGCGGCCGAGCAACTTGGTATGTGGGCCGAACGTGCTGGCGCGGAACTCGTCCGAGGCAACGAAGGCGGGGATCCAAGCGCTGTGATCTTCGATGGTGTCGAAGCCGCAAACGCACGAAACATTGATCTTGTACTCGCAGATACTGCAGGTCGCCTTCACAACAAGGTGAACCTCATGGAAGAACTCAGCAAGGTTCGACGAGTCGCCGATAAGGGTGCCGGAACGGTGACAGAGGTGCTGCTTGTCATCGATGCAACCACTGGTCAGAACGGTTTGGTGCAAGCCAAGCAGTTCACCGAGGCTGTGGAACTCACAGGTGTTGTGCTCACAAAACTTGATGGATCCGCCAAAGGCGGCATCGTGATTGCCATTCACGATCAACTTGGTATTCCGGTGAAGTTGGTTGGCCTCGGTGAAGGCGCAGACGATCTTGTTCCATTTGATGCTGCCGAATTCGTGGAGGCACTGTTCGCATGAAGAAACTCATTTATCAAGACGATGTTCTTGCACGTGACGACGAATCTATTGAGGTCGCTGCCTGATGTTTGAATCACTTTCAGATCGCTTTGAGTCGGTCCTTGGAAAACTGAAGGGCAAAGGAAAGCTTTCCGAAGCCGATGTCGATGACGCACTGCGAGAGATTCGTCTCGCACTGCTCGAGGCCGACGTCAACTTCACCGTCGTCAAGAACTTCTGCGCGCGTGTCCGAGATCGTGCCGTCGGCGAAGAGGTTTCCAAAGCTCTGAATCCTGGCCAGCAGATGGTCAAGATTGTCAATGACGAACTCACTGCCACACTCGGCGGCGAGACCATTCGCATCACGTACAACGCAAAGCCGCCGACTGTTGTCCTTATGGCCGGTTTGCAGGGTTCAGGTAAGACAACCAACTCAGCGAAACTGGCCCGCTGGTTCAAGAGCCAAGGTCGTCATCCGCTTCTGGTTGGTGCTGATCTTCAGCGACCTGCCGCTGTTGAGCAGTTACGCACACTCGGTCGTCAGATCGAAGTGCCGGTCTTTTCCGAAGATTCTGATCCCGTTCAGGTTGCGAAGAACGCATTAGTTGAAGCGCGTAAAACCGGCCGCGACATCGTCATTGTCGATACTGCTGGTCGTCTTGCGATCGATGCCGAGCTAATGGACGAGGTCCGTCGGATCTCCGAGGCTGTCGATCCTGACTACACGTTCCTTGTCATCGACGCGATGACTGGTCAGGACGCTGTCAACACCGCCGAGGCATTTCACGCAACTCTCGAACTCGACGGCGTCATTCTCACCAAACTCGATGGCGATGCGCGCGGTGGTGCTGCACTGAGCGTCAAAGAAGTTGTGGGTCGACCGATCGCGTTTACATCGACTGGTGAAAAACTTCGCGACTTCGATCTTTTTCATCCAGATCGACTTGCCGGTCGGATCCTCGGCATGGGCGACATGCTCACGCTTATCGAAAAGGCCGAAGAGGTCTTCGAGAAAGATCAGGCCGAAGAAGCCGCTACTCGACTCCTCGAAGGGCAGTTCACGCTCGAGGACTTCCTCGACCAAATGCAGCAGTTGAAAAAAATGGGCCCTCTCTCGGGTGTCCTCGGCATGATGCCGGGCATTCCCAAAGAGGTGAAGAACGCGCAGATCGATGACCGCGAAATCGCGCGTGTTGAGGCCATCATCCGATCAATGACGCCCGCCGAACGAGTCGATCCCGATCTCATCGATCAGTCGCGTCGGGTGCGAATCGCAAATGGTTCCGGGACCGAAGCAGCCCGGGTTGGCGAGCTCATCAAGCAGTTCAAAGAGATGTCCAAGATGATGAAGCGTATGGGCGGGGCCGGAACCAAGCGTCTGAACAAGTCGCGTCGTAAGGCGGCCAAGGGCAAGTCCAAGGGTCCTGGCGGGCGCACCTCCGGCGGCGGACGCGTGGCCCCGAAAGGCAAGGCGCCCTTGCGATTACCCGATTTTGAAGCCGATCACGGCAGTGGTTGGCCAGGCACGGGACTCCGTCTCCCGGGCCTTCCCGGGGGCCCCGATGGCGACCCCTTTGGACTCGGCTGAAGTCTGAACTTGCCCGAAGGCCCGTCGCGGGTCACCATTGAAGGCCGCTCAGCCGTCCCGATTGGTTCGGCCGATAACGTTCGTAGTCCGTTCTTGCACGACCAGCAGAAGAGAGAAACCTCGTGGTGAAGCTCCGCCTCATGCGGATGGGAAAGACCAAGCAGCCGACGTACCGCGTCGTTGCCGCCGATTCGCGCTCGCCGCGCAACGGCCGGTTCATCGAAATCGTGGGTCATTACAACCCGCGCACCGAGCCATCCGAGATCACCATCGATAACGACAAGGCTGTCGCATGGCTTCAAAAGGGCGCACAGCCCACTGAGGTTGTCGAGAAGCTTCTGAAGATCTCTGGCGCTTGGGAGCAGTTCACCGGCGCAGCATCGTGAGCGACGCCGCCGATACCGTCGACGCGTCGGAAGCAACTCCCGACTTCACCACGGCAAAGGCCGTGTTGACCTACGTCGTGCAGCAATTGGTCGAGGATCCCGCCGCCGTCGAAATCGAACTTGACGATCGCGGCCGCAAGGCCGTCCTCAACGTGCATGTTGGTCCTGGCGACATGGGTCGCGTCATCGGCAAGCGCGGTCGTGTTGCGCAGTCGATCCGCACCGTCGTGCGCGCCGCCGCCGCTCGTGATGGTGGCGATGTCGAGGTCGAGTTCCTCGACTGATTCGGTGAACCTCCTCGAGGTCGGCCGCATCGACAAACCGCATGGAGTTCGCGGCGACGTCGTCGTTGCTCTGACGACTACCGAAACCCGTCGAGTCGCTCCCGGCACGCATCTGTTCGCTGGTGAACGCGAATTCGTGATCACTGCGTCGCGTCCTCACCAGCATCGCTGGATCGTGACCTTCGAGGGCGTGTATGGCCGTGAAGGTGCCGAAGAAATTTCGGGACTGGTGCTTTCGGCAGAACCGCTTGATGACGATGACCCGGACGCTCTTTGGGTTCATGAACTGATTGGTTCAACTGTCGTCGAAACCGATGGCACCGAACGCGGCACCGTTCTTGCCGTGCAGGACAATCCTGCGAGCGATCTTCTTGTGCTCGACAGTGGCGCTCTCGTTCCACTGCGTTTTCTCGAAGGTCGTGACGATGAAGATCGATTGGTCGTCGAAGTTCCAGACGGTTTATTCGAGCTTCTTGACGAGGACTAACGGCCATGCGTATCGATGTCTTCACGATCTTCCCCGACATGGTGTCGGAGTTCGCAGGACAGAGCCTTCTGGGTCGTGCCTCGGCTAAGGGTTTGCTCGATGTGCGA
>JBIIGP010000080.1:0-7818 GCA_044236415.1 Acidimicrobiales bacterium
AGGGTTCCGTGGGGTCCCCTGAACCAAACCGTCGGCTATGGCCGAAGGAGGCAGTAATTATGGAGAAGCGTGCGGGATTCCGCCGCTGGGCACCGGTTGTCGCAGCAGTCATGGCCGTCGGCCTGATCGCCTCGGCATGTGGTGGATCGAGTTCAAATGGCTCGGACTCAGGCGGCAAGACCACTGACGTAACGATCAAGGCATCAGGGCCACCTAAGTCTGGTGGCTCGATCAAGTTTGCGCTTGAAGCCGAGACCGATGGTTTCAACCCAGCCAGCAACCGTTGGGCAATTTCTGGCTACATGATCGGTAACGCAGTATTCGATCCGTTGTCGGCCTACGACGCCGAAGGTAAGTGGGCCCCGTACTTGGCAAAGTCATTTACGCCAAGTGCCGATTTCAAGACCTGGACTGTTGACCTTCGTGCCGGAGTGAACTTCTCCGATGGCACCCCGGTTGATGCCGCCGCAGTGAAGCTTGCGCTCGACACCGTGAAGGCCAATGCCCTCACCGGTGCCGCACTTGCGAACATGTCCACCATCACGGTGGTCTCGCCGTCGCAGCTCACCATTGCAACAATCGATCCGTGGGCCTCGCTTCCCGCACAGCTCACGACGCAGGTCGGATTCGTTGCTGCTCCTGCCCAGTACAAGGCCGAAGGTGCTGCCGCAACGCGTCAGCCCATCGGTTCAGGACCTTTCATTCAGAAGGAATGGGTTCCCGATAGCCGCTGGGTCGGCACCAAGAATGCCAACTACTGGCGTTCAGATGACAAGGGCAACAAGCTCCCGTACCTCGATTCGGTGGAGTTCCGTCCGATCGTTGATCCCCAGAACCGAGTCAATGCACTCATTTCGGGCGACGTTCAGATGATCCACACCACTGACTGGCCGGCGATTAACCGCCTGCAGTCCGAGGCGGCGTCGGGCAACATCCAGTTCGTTGCCGACAACACCGAAACTGAAGAGTCCTTCTTGATGTTCAATACGGCGAAGGCTCCGGTTGACGACGTACGAGTTCGACAAGGACTCACGTTGTGCACCGATCCCAACGCTGTTCTGGTTGTGAGCGAGACGCCGGCCGAACGTTTGGCTGATAGCCAGTTCACCAAGGATTCGCCGTGGTATTCCGATAACGGTTTCACCACCAACGATGTGGCAAAGGGCAAGGCGCTTCTCGATCAGGTGAAGGCCGAAAAGGGCCCGATCACTGTCTCGCTTGGCACCACGCCAGTTCCGGCGAACACCAACACCACCGCTCTGATCAAGCAGCAGTGGGAAGCCTGTGGCGTGACTGTGAACACCACCACAACCGACCAGAGCAAGTTTGTGTCTGATGCCGTAACCGGCAACTACACGGTCAACTTGTGGCGTCAGTTCGCAGCTTCTGATCCCGATGGCGATTACGTCTGGTGGACAGGAAAGAACGCGTCTGGTCCGCTCACGCTGAACATCGCTCGTTTGAAGGATGCTCAGATTGACGCTGCCCTCGATAAGGCTCGTGCCTCAAACGATCCGGCTGTTCGCAAGCAGGCCTATGCCGACATGCAGAAGCGTCAGACCGAGTTGGCTCCCTACATCTGGCTCTCTCACAGCCAGTGGGCGATTGGTGCGGCCAAGAACGTCCGCAACATCACGAACCAGACCCTTCCCGATGGACAGGCAGCACTGCCGTTCCAGCGTGGCGAGGTTCGTCTGACTCAGACCTGGGTCGAATAAAAACCCAGAACTGACCTCATTGTTGAAAGGGCCCGGTGCTTCGGCGCCGGGCCCTTTCGCGTTCAGAAAAATTCCGGCGAGAAACAATGATCGGCGTTACTGTTCGCGCAAGGGGTGGTCGACATGAGTCAAGACTCAAGGTTGCGTCAGTTCGTTTCGGCGGTTGCTGCGGTGGTTGCACTAGGGCTGTTTGCTGCTGCCTGCGGCAGTTCGGATGGCAGTGATAATTCGGCAACTGCAAGTTCCGATGTCACTGTGAAGGCAGCGAGTGAACCCACTGCAGGCGGGACAGTGAAGTTCGCGGTCGAGGCAGAGTCAGACGGCTTCAACCCCACCACAAACCGTTGGGCAGTTTCTGGCCACACGGTTGGTTCGGCGATCTTTGATCCGCTCTCCGCCTACGACGAAAACGGCACTGCGCAGCCGTACCTCGCAAAGTCATTCACGCCAAGTGCGGATTACAAGACATGGACGATTGAACTTCGCCCCAATGTGAACTTCTCTAACGGCACGCCAGTCGATGGCGCAGCAGTGGCGAAGTCGCTCAACGCAATGAAGAAAGATGTACTGGTCGGTATTGCGCTTGCGAATATTGCTTCTGTTGTTGCATCGGGTCCCTTGAGTGTGACGGTGTCAACGATCGACCCTGACGCATCATTGCCGGCTGCACTAACGACGCAGGTCGGATATGTCGTTTCCCCTGCACAACTCGACGCAGCACCTCCAGCGAATACGCGATCACCGATTGGCTCGGGTCCATTCATTCAAAAAGAATGGATTCCGGACAACAGTTGGAGCGGTACCAAGAATCCGAACTACTGGCGCTCCGACGCGAAGGGCAACAAGCTTCCGTATCTCGATTCCCTTGAGTTCCGCCCAATCACCGATCCGCAAAGTCGAGTGAACGCGTTACTTGCAGGTGACGTGAACATGCTCCACACCACTGACTTCGTCGCGATGGCAAAACTCAAAAGCGAGGCACAGTCGGGAGCCTTGCAAGTTGTCTTTGATCAGAACGATTCTGAGGAAAGTTTCGTGATGTTCAATACGGCGAAGGCTCCGCTGAATGATGTTCGGGTCCGCGAAGGGCTGAAACTCTGCACCAATCCTGCAGAGGTTCGTCTGATTAGCGAGATTCCTGAGGATCTTGCGGCAGACAGCCAGTTCAAAAAAGATTCGCCCTGGTATTTCGATTCAGGCTTCACAACAAATGATCCGGCGGCAGGTAAGGCGCTGATCGATCAGGTGAAGGCGGAAAAGGGACCCATCTCGTTCACCCTTGGGACGACACCGGTGCCGGCGAACGTGAATGCCACTGCACTTCTTAAGCAACAGTGGGAAGCCTGTGGTGTGAGTGTCACCACAACCACTACTGAACAGAGCAAGTTCATCCTCGATATGGCGACTGGCGGCTATCAGGCCAACTTGACTCGTCAGTTCAGTGCAAGTGATCCCGCTGTCGATTACGTGTGGTGGACGGGCAAGAACGCCACTGGTCCGCTGGCGTTGAATTTCGCTCGACTCAACGATCCGGAACTGAACGCAGCACTCGATAAGGGTCGGGGTTCTCCGGACTTGGCTGTGCGTAAAGAGGCCTATGCAACTGTCCAGCAACGGCAGACGGCATTGGTCCCGTACATCTGGCTCGCTCACTCGCAGTGGGCGCTCGGTGCTGCCAAAAACATTCGGAACTTCACGTCAATGACGCTTCCTGATGGGGCAAAGGCGCAGTCGTTCCAGGGTGGCACCGTGAAACTGACCGAGACCTGGATCGAGAAGTGATCCCGGGCTAGCGCTGTCCTCACCGCTACGTTCGACGTCATGGCTGGTTCGGTTCGGCAACTTCGCGCGGGTCTACGTAACAGTTCGCCAACGCTCACAAATGAAAAACAATTGTGGGCCGAGGGGCACTCGATTGTCGTCGGGCTCGACGAGGTTGGTCGCGGAGCATGGGCAGGTCCTCTCGTCATCGGAGCTGCGGTTGTTCCGAAGGATCGGCGTGTCTACAAGCTTCGTGATTCCAAGATGCTGACCGAGACAGAACGCGAGTCGATGTTCGATCGTGTTGCCGAGTGGTGCGATGCGTGGTCACTCGGCATTGTGACGCATCAGGAATGTGACGACCTCGGCATGTCTGCAGCATTGCGACTTGCAGCAAGTCGCGCGATCAAATCGCTTGGTACTCGACCCGATCGGGTACTGCTCGATGGTTCGCACGATTTCGTGGGCGGCGGAATCACCAAGACAATCGTGAAGGGTGATGCAACGTGTGTGTCGATTGCAGCTGCCTCGATCTTGGCCAAGGTAAGTCGCGATCGCATGATGCGGGCCGAGGCTGAAAACTTTCCGGCCTACGACTTCCATCGCAACAAGGGCTATCCGTGTCCGCGACACCGCATGGCGCTTTCTGCATTAGGGCCGACCACGATTCATCGGCGTTCGTGGTCGTACATGGACGATCTGCCGTGGTCGGGCATTCATCGTTCTGAGCCGGTAACGGCGCAGGCGAGTTTGTTCAACGCCGGGTAGTTCGGCGTATAGCGGGTGGCGGGTACCCTCGCGTCATGAACCCCCGCTCCCGTATCGTCCTTCTTGCCTTCGTCGCCTGGACGGTGTTTGTTTGGGGTAACCGCATCTCCAACACCTTGCGTTCCGAAGAATCCACCGGCGCCAAAACATTTTCCACGGTGCTTTCACTCGTGCTTTTGGGATTCGCAGTGGCGGTTGTGGTCGTTGTGGCAAAGGCCTGGAAATCGAATCTTGGCGCCGGGGGAGCGAAAGTTCTCATGGCGGCGGCTGTGCTCACGGTGGTGGTGTGGCTCGTCCGAGTGCCCATGATCCTCGTGGCCGACCACGGAGCTCCGTTCAAGATCGTGCATGTGGGGTTGGGCGTGGTGTCGGTGGTTCTTGCCGCTCTGGTCTGGCAGATCGGGGCAGTTGCGCTGCGTAGCGGCCGCGATGGTCTACCGATGGAGGGCAGTCGGGCCTGACCCGGCTACATTCACCGTCATGGGTCAGCCAGTTACCGTCATCGAAAAGCCGTCCTCAGTGAGCGGCGTGGTCCGCTTTGAGACCAATCGTCCCCTCACCGGTATGGGGCACGAGATTTACCGTTCGGCCGATGATGTCTTGGCTGATCGCCCGGCCGATCTTGTCGCCCGCACGTTGTTCGAGGCTGGTGGCGTTGAATCGGTGCACGTCAATGGCAATGTCATCACGGTGAGCGTCAGCGGTGGGTCTTCAGGGCTGAAGGAACGGCTCGAGGAACTCTTCATCTATTACCGAGAAGGCGTCGAAGTCGTTATGCCCGAAGGGTTTGGCGACTAACCAGTTGCCTTCATCGAACATCTGTTCGATACTGGTGGGGTGGTTCTTCCCGCCGCCCTTCCTTCCTCTGTAGCGCCGCCTTCGTTACAAGAACTGGCTGAACGCATTCGGCCGGTGGTCTTGGCGCGCCAAGCGGTGGTTCCAGTAGCCGAACCTTTGGAACGGCTCGTGCCCGATGGGGGGCTCATTCGTGGTTCGACCATCACCATCGGTGGAGTGGGGGCAACCTCGCTGGCACTGCAACTGAGTACGGCCGCGTCCCAGTCAGGGTCATGGGTCGTGGTTGTGGGGCTAAACGATCTCGCGCCAGTTGCAGTGCTTGAAGCGAACCTTGATGCAGAACGGATTGCCTTCATTGATCCAGGAAACTCGGGACGACATGTCGATGTGCTCGCGGCACTGATTGGTGCGGTCGATGTGATCGTGCTCGATGCGCGGCTTTCGCTGCGTCCATCCGATGGCCGTCGGCTTGCATCACGACTTCGTGAACGAGGATCAATCCTCATCGTGGTGTCGCCGGGTGGTGCCGTGAACTCCTCGGTGTCTGCCGATCTTTCGCTCACTGTTGGCGACGCGCAGTGGGAGGGTTTGGGTTGCGGTTACGGCCACCTGCGTTCGCGTCGTGTGCGTGTTGGTGTCAATGGGCGGGGAAGAGCAAGTCGCACGGCTCAATGCGAGTTGTTGTTGCCATCTGTCGACGCGCAGGTTGCAATTGCAGAGTCTGAACGTGAGGACGGGACGGTTGTCGCGTTCAGTCGTTGACCGTTTAGTCGTTGAAATGGTGACGTTATGAACGTGCGGACACTGGTGGTGCTGTGTCCGGATTGGCCGGTCATCGCAACAGCAGCCTCGGCCGATGAAGCCGTTGCAGTAATTGCGGCAAACAGGGTGACGGCGACTTCGCCAGCAGCTCGCGCAGAAGGAGTTGAGGTTGGGCTTCGTCGTCGCGATGCGCAACGTCGGTGTCCGGGATTGCACATCGTTGATCCTGACCCCGACCGCGATGCTCGAGTATTTGCTTCAATCGCTTCGCTTGTTGATCAGTTCACTCCACGAGTTGAACTGTCCTCTCCTGGATCGCTTGCCTTTCCAACCCTTGGGCCTTCTCGGTATTTCGGTGGAGACGAGCCGTTAGCGAGGCTCGTGGCCTCTGAGATCGACGAAGCATTGGGATCGTCGGGTTGGTTTGATGCTGTTGGGGTCGGTGTCGCCGATGGCATCTTTGCTGCAACCCGAGCCGCAGAGCTCGCGGTTGCTCAGCCGGGCCATGTGAGCGTGATCCCTTCAGGGCAATCAGCAAAATTTCTTTCGCCCTTTCCGGTGAGCGTGCTTGGTCGTCCCGAGTTGGCCGATGTTTTGTGTCGACTTGGGTTGCGTCGAATCGGAGACTTTGCTGCGCTCGGCGTTGACGATGTCGTTGCTCGGTTTGGTGTTGAAGGTCGGTTTCTTCACCGACTCGCTCGGGGGATTGACGATCGACCGTCCTCGGTTGGGCCTCCGCCGCGATCATTCGATGTCGAGTCGGTCATCGATCCGCCTGCCGAACGCGTTGACATTGCTGCGTTTGCCGCGCGCTCGGTTGCCGATGATCTGCACGATCGGCTTCGTGCGGAAGGTTTGGCATGCACCCGTTTGCTGGTGGTGATCGAAACCGATGCGGGTGAACGGCTTGAACGTGTGTGGCGTCACGAAGGAGCTTTGTCGTCAACGGGCATTGTCGACCGTGTTCGTTGGCAACTTGATGGATGGCTGAACGGTCCGAGCGCGCAACGGCCAAGTGGCGGGGTTTCAAGGTTGCTACTCGTTCCTGACGAAGTGATGCCCGCCCGGGGACGACAACATGGGTTCTGGGGTGGCGAGACTGAAGCCGATGAACGCGCTGGTCGGGCGTTGGCGCGCGTGCAGGGGATGTTGGGAGTTGCTGCAGTCACTGTCCCTGAACGGCGTGGTGGCCGAGGCCCAGCCGATGTCGTAGTGCGAGCGCCGTTTGTTGGCGTTGATGGTGACGATGGTCAAGGACGCGGCGTTGCGCTTGATGCTCCGTGGCCTGGACGAGTGCCTTCACCATTACCAACGTTGCTTCCGACTGAACTGCTGCCAATCGAAGTACTTGATGTGCGGGGTGCTTCGGTGTGGGTGAGTGGGAGGGGAACGCTGAGTGCCGAACCTTCAATGGTGAGACTCGATGACGCGGCACGAGGCGGAGTCTCGATCTTGGGGTGGGCAGGACCATGGCCATGCGATGAGCGGTGGTGGGACCAACGCACACATCGTCGCCGTGCCCGCTTGCAATTGGCGTTGGCCGATGGTCGGGCATTGCTCGTGCAGATCGAACAGGGGAGTTGGTCGGTCGAGGCGATCTATGACTGAACTGCATCCCATCTCGTGTGTCACGATTTACCAACCAAACACCCAGGGGCTGAGATGAGCGAAGAAAACGTTGTAGCAATCGCGCAGAAGGCGGTCGGCGACACCGACACGATCATTGCCGCAGCGTGGTTTCAGGCCCGAGGGACTTCGGGTGGAACATTGGCTGGCATGGAAGCCGGAGATGTGGCGAGCGACATGGTGGGCGGCGGCCTTACTGGCGCCGTACTGAGCCTTGCCGGCACGGCCATTGGCTACAAGAAAGGCCACAACAGTGGCGGCCTCGTCACGAGGACCGACGACGGCATGGTGATTCATCAAGCCCCGTATTTCACGCTCATTGCGGTGTCAGAGAAGAACATTTACGCGTGGCATGTTGGCCACAAGGCGATGCACCGCACCGCGG
>JBIIGP010000081.1:0-7750 GCA_044236415.1 Acidimicrobiales bacterium
ATCGCCGCGTGTGCAGCCAGAACAACCTCACCTCCGAGGCAACCATGGCGACAACAACACGAACAGTCCACCGCGCACATCGAGTTCCCTCAAAGCTCGAACGACACAATGCCCGTCGACGCCAATCAGCCGGAGTCATTGCACTCATCGGAGTACTGGGTGCGGTGTTGTTCGTGGGGTCGCTCTCGCTCTTTGTTCTCATCCTCAACACCGTTGCCCGAAACAGTTCAACGCCGTTTGCAGCAGAGCCCACCGTCATCGAGACCATCGATGGAGACACCATCGATGTGCGCATTGGGTACAAGCGCCAACGCATCCGGCTTCTCGGCATCGACACACCAGAAACCAAGGACCCACGAAAACCGGTGCAATGCTTTGGCCGCGAGGCCAGCGAACGCACCGACAAACTTCTGCCACCTGGGACCATCGTCCAACTCGAACACGACCTCGAAAAACACGATGCGTACAACCGGCTCTTGGCCTATGTCTGGCGGGCCTCCGATGGGCTCTTCGTCAATCTTGACCTCGTCGCCGGCGGCTACGCCGACATCCTTTCCATCCCACCAAACACCGCTCATGCTGATGAGTTCCGAGCAGCCATGACTGCGGCCAAGGCCACCCCGGCCGGGCTTTGGGCCACCTGCGGAGGACCGGACAAACCCGCCTCATGAGGACCAATGCCGTCTCGGGCGATACCGTGACGGTCGTGACGACACTCGCCGAACGCTTGGGCTATGCCGCCGATGCCCGATTGGTCATCATCAACAGCGACGACCTCGGTCTTTGTCACGCCGCTAACACCGGCACCTACGAGTCGCTCCGACAAGGCGTCTGCACCAGCGCAACGCTCATGGTGCCTTGCGCCTGGGCTCGAGAAGCAGCATCAGACTTCCGTGGCGAAGACATCGGCGTGCACCTCACGCTGAATGCGGAGTTTGAGCGCTATCGATGGGGACCAATCACCCACGCGCCATCGTTGCTTGATGGTGACGGTGGATTCCCCCGAACCGTTGCCGACCTCTGGGACCACGCTGACCTCGACGAGGTTCGCCGCGAATGTCGCGCACAGATTGAACGAGCCATCCTTTGGGGATTCGACGTCAGCCACCTCGATTCACATATGGGCGCTCTCCAACTTCGTCCTGAATTTTTCGACGTGTACCTTGACCTCGCCGTTGAGTTCTCTTTGCCGCTTCGACTTTCAGGTGCTTCAACAGAGCGAAGCATTGGCTTTCCGTTCCGTCGGCTCGCTGCCGAAGAGGGAATCATCTCCCCCGACCACTTCCTCTACGTCAATGGCGTTGGGAGCCGACGGGTGATCGAGAAGGCAGTCTTCGAACTGCGACCTGGTGTCACCGAGATGTATGTCCATCCCGCAACCGATACACCCGAACTTCGCGCCATCGGTACCGATTGGGCCTCGCGAGTCGACGACCTGCACCTCGTCTGTCACGACTCGCGACTTCGCACAATGCTTGAGCGTTCAGGTGCTGTGCTCATCGGATATCGCGAACTTCGCGAACTCCAGCGCGCGGGTTGACCAAGAGTTCTAGAGCTGCTTCGACATCCGCTGATAGCGCGTCGACGCAACTGCGCCAGTCGATTCAATAAACGAGCGAGCAGCTTCGTCAGGTAGATCGGCAGCGATGACTCGATCGAATTCAGCGATCATCAAGTCGCGGCAGATTTGCCCAAGCAGTGCTTTCCCTACACCGCGACGACGTGCGGACTCATCCACAATCAGCGGACCTGTCCAACCTGCTCGCGTAATCGAATGGCAGCCGATCCCAACGACAACGGGATCAGCATCGCCCCGTAACGCCACATGACAGGTGCCGTGTTCAAGTGCACGTGCAATTTCATCGGAACTTCGAGGCCAGCCCGACGTGGCCGCGAGGAGTACCCGCGTGACGTCTTCGTCGTGCACTGCACGGCGAATGGTGATGCCCACCGGCGGTTCTGCCCGAAACGATGTCGCTACGTCGTAGGACTGCCAGAACTCATGGGTCTCGTAGCCGCGCCCCGAACACAATGCCGCGATCGACGACTCGACGGGAACGCCCGGCCACAACGAGAACGAAAGCTCTCCGCCGACATGGATGCGCTGTGCCCCTCGTTCGGCCGCCCATTGCTCTGCGTGATCAAGTAATTCGGCGCCACGCCCGGCACGTTGAACACGAGGGCCAACCGCAATCAGACGAATCGACGCTATGAGATCACCATCTACATCGCGATCAACACCCACGGCGATCACCGATTCACCGTCGGGAGTCGCCATGACAATCCCTGAACGTTCGTGACAGGCCGTAAGGAGTTCGTCTGGAGTTAGATCTTCATCAGCAGCTGCGCGCAACATCAGATCGACAAGATCGTCGACGCGATCAGCACCCCAAGGAACGAGTTCCATCACGCCGCTGGAGCCGCCACATCGTCTGGAACATTGGGACGACTGCGAGACGAGAAGACCGCTGCCATCAGGCCCACGACAAGGGCAACGCCCGCGAGCGCACAGACAACCAGCAATGTGCTGTCGAGTCCCGAGAGCACTTCATCGACAATGACACCAGCCGAGGAGACTCCGAGCACACCGCCCGAGATCTCTTCGATCGCACGATCTCGGCCGGCTGATGTGAGGAGAGCGATAACTCCTGCCCCCACGAAGACACCAACTGCGGCTGCCATCACAGCAAACCAGCGACGCCGAGCGACAAACAGCCCACCCATGGCAGCGATCACTGCCACCGCTGGAAACACAATCGAACCAACACGAAGAGTTTGTATCCACGTCTGGATTCGTTCGAGTCCAGGAGCATCAACCAGCGGAACCTTTAGGGCGATCGATGAAAGGTTGACGTTGTCGAGGATGTCGATACCTCGTTGATTGAGTTGGTTTTCGATTTCTGCAAGCGAGGATCCCAGGTCAAGCGACAACCCTTCAGAATCGATGCTCACAAATCGACCGCTTCCATCGACAGCGCGTACGAACTCTTCGTGCGTGGCTCGAACCGCCGATTCCCAGACACTCACAAATGCATCGGTCTTCACGACCTGGACAGTGGCAACGGTGATGAGATCCGTCACCGTTTGAGTCACCGTACCCGACAACGAACCGAGAGGACCGGGGAGCACTCCACTAACAAGATCATCGATACCAACAACTGTGACGATTTGCGTGGCGATTGCACGAGCGACGTCTTCTTGAACCTCTGGGTTGTTCACGATCGCCCTACTCGTTGCGACCCACGTGTCTTCATCGAGAATGGACCGCGCAGTCCAGAACGATGCGACCCCGAAGGTCGCCGAGATGCCAGCAAGGAACAACAGAACAATGCCGATGATCATTCGAGCGCGACGCGGTTGTTCCTGAACCCGCGCCGCAGAAGGACTTGTCGTGCGCGAGGTTTCAGCGATTTCCGAGCGAGGCGAGACAGCCGAAACCGGCTCGGTCGGCGGCTGTGCCGGAGGTTGGGTGGGTGGGGAATCAGGCCACGACATCTAGTGAATCCCTGCGAATAAGTCGGTCTCGGGCAACTGGGTCTCCACTCGGGAATGGGCGAGGATGTAGTCCTCGAAGGGATGAACCGAACGAGCAATCTCGCGAGGAAGCCCAAACCAAAATGCAGATTCAGGATCAACCTGAGTCGCATGCGCCAGCAACGCCTCAAGCCGAACATCGAACCACGGGCCGATGTCAATTGAAGTCGTTACTCGATCATCTTGGCTCGGCCTCGTAAACCAGTCATCGGAGAACGGAGACTCGAGACCAAGTTCCACGAACTTGTTGTGGGTTGCCTCAACTCGCGCACGCGACCACACCGAGTAGTACATCTTGAGCGGCGTGAATGGGTCACCGAGATCTGGCCGATACGAAGGGTCGCCCGCACGTTCAAACGCAGGCAATGAAATGTCGTGAACGCGCAGATGATCTGGGTGGGGGTAGCCCTGCTGATCGTCTCCGTAGGTGAGGATTACTTGCGGACATTCACGACGAATGATTGCAACGAGCCGAGCAACAGCTTCATCAAGATCGGCGTTTGCGAACGCTTCGGGACGCGCATTCGCTTCGGAATCGGGCATTCCCGAATCTCGATAACCAAGCAGGACGACTTCGTCATACCCGATGAGCGCCGATGCAACTTCAAGTTCACGCTTACGCACCGCGGCGAGATCGGCTCGGACCTCAGGAAGGTCCATTGCCGGATTCAGGATGTCGCCCTCTTCGCCGCCAGTGCACGTGACAAGTACTGCTCGCACACCTTGCGTCTTGTACTTCGCAACGGTAGATGCACCCTTGGAGGCTTCGTCGTCGGGATGGGCGTGGATCGAGAGCAGACAGCGGTCAGCCATTGCCGCACGCTACCGGTCCATTGGAGGGGCGGCACCGCGCTGAAGCCCCACACGCGTAGTCTCATCCCGATGAGCGCGACCCCCTCCACCCACCGCACGCCAGGTGCCCGGCGCCGAGGTCTCGCCGCACTTGCCATTGCTGCACTTGCCATTTCCCTCGCCGCGTGCGGAACCAACGGCCGAACCATGGACGAGCCAAAGCCCGGAGCCACCGCTCCGGCAAGAAAAAACGCTGGTTCCACTGTTCCGGCCAACGCCAATGCCGCCGTCGACAGCACTTCGAGCCCCCAAATCCGCTCAACGGCATTCACTCTTTCAACCGCCGCGTGGAAATCGGGGCAGTCCATTCCCAAGCCGTTCACCTGCGATGGGGTCAACACCTCTCCCCCATTCACCATCAGTGGCGTTCCTGCCGGAACCACCGAACTGGTTTTTGTCGTGTCCAACCAAAACGATCTCAATCAGACGTTGTGGCTTCTCGCAGGTATTGGCCCGGCAACGGTTTCGATACCGCAGGGTGGTGTTCCCACTGGGGCGATCCAGATCGCCAATAGTTCAGGCACCCCTCGCTGGTCTGGCCCCTGCCCCACAACCGGAGCAAACGGTTACGAGTTCGCGCTTTACGCGTTGGCCTCGCCTTCTGGTCTCACCACGAGCTCGACGTTTGCTGATGTCAACTCTGCAATTGCCAAGTCGACTGCAGCATCAGTCATTAGCGGTACGTACTCGCGCTGAGTTCAGGCCATCGGCAGTAGTGCCATTAATTGGCGAGTGTGGGCCAGGAGCGTTCCATCGCTCGCCCAGATAATCCCGTCTTCTTCGCAGAATCCATCGAGACTCGCGGTGGAATGAAAGAGAACGAAACACCAGCCATCGTGATCAACTGGCGGCATCGAACGAATGTGCACCGTGAGATCAACAGTCGTGATTCCCCAAGGCCCACTCACGCGGCTGAACATCGCCGGCATCCATGCATCTGAAAATGCTGCAAGAACTGCACCATCGACGCGTTGTGGTTCGGGTAGCCGGATCCAACCGCCGATACGCGCTTGGTCACCACCACTAAACGCTCGCGCACCGAGGACCCACTTCTGTTCATAACGCTTGGCCATCTCAGGAAATGCCAAATCGTGAATAGCCGGTTCGTACCCTGGCGAAACAACGTCTTCAGGCCGGGGAACATCAGGCATCACAACATCGCTAAATGAAGGACCTTCTCGGCCAGTTGAAAAGGCTCCGATGGAAACTGCAATCGTTCGACCTTGTTGTGTCATCGACACACGCACCGAACTCAGTGAACGGCCTGAACGTTCGGTGACGACTTCAAGTTCCACTTGCCCTTCGGACGCCCGTGACAGGAAATGTGTCGTGAATGATCGACAAACACGTGATGCATCGTTGATCTCGACTTCACATGCATGCACGAGGATGGCATTCAGATATCCACCGTTTGGTCCGACACCGGCCCACCACCCCGCATCGAGGCGCGCCTCATAGCGTCCGTTGCCGAGCGGTTGCACAGCGGTGTCAGTTTCGAAACGTGTGTTCACGCCCTGAGACTAGGCATCACCCGCACGTAGCGATGACCGCAGGCGTGCGCTAGAACCTGTGCACACATTGCTCTGTACCCGGGGGGTTTCCATGAAGGCATTCCAGTTGATCGGCGGTTCGGCCGAGGTCGACGCCACCACTGCACTCAACGAGGTCGCTCAGCCCGATCCCGGCCCGGGCCAGGTGCTCATTCGCATCGGCGGCGCCGGCGCATGCCACAGCGATATCAGCCTGATGGAATTCTCCGCTGGCGGCCCTCGCGAAACGCCCATGACTCTCGGCCATGAAAACGCTGGTTGGATCGAAGCATTCGGTCCTGGCACCGTGCCGACTCCCGGGCTCGAGATCGGTTCCCCTGTCGCCGTCTACGGCGCATGGGGCTGCGGACAGTGTTCGAACTGCCGCAAGGGCATGGAGAACTACTGCCTCAACATTTCTGCCAGCGGTCCGGGCCTGAGCGTCGACGGCGGCATGGCCGAGTACCTCCTTGTTCCTGCCGCTCGCTACCTCGTTCCGCTCGGCGATATGGCACCGGCAGAGGCTGCTCCGCTCACCGATGCTGGCCTTACGCCCTATCACGCGATCAAGCAGGCTCTTCCACTGCTTGTTCCTGGTTCGTTCGTTGTTGTCATCGGTGCTGGTGGCCTTGGCCATCTTGCCGTGCAGTTCCTTAAGGCACTGTCGCCCGCAACCGTTATTTCGGTCGATCAGCGCGAGTCGGCCCTCAAGGTTGTTGCTGGTCTTGGCGCCGATCACACCGTTGTGATGGGCCCCGATGCTGCTGCCGAGATTCGTGGCATCACTGGTGGTCGAGGCGCTGAAGTCATTCTCGACATTTGCGGCTACGACGACACACTTACTCTTGCCGCTGCAGTTGCGGCACCGCTTGGCCGACTCACCGTCGTCGGTGTTGGTGGCGGCACACTGCCGTTTAGCTTCTTCACCTTCCCCTACGAATGCAGCGTGCAGAGCACGTACTGGGGAAGCATCACCGAACTTGGCGAATTGCTTGAGCTCTCACGCAGCGGCGGTTTTCGCGTTCACGCCGAGACCTATGCACTCGATCAAGCCCGTGATGTTTACAACAAGATGGTTGATGGAACGCTGCAGGGTCGAGCCGTCATCGTTCCCTGATTGCGCGTGGTGTGAAGTCCGGAAAAACGAAAGGGCCCGCAGCGAGTGCTGCGGGCCCCTGACGTTCTCGGTTGGAGACACTTAGTTCGATGCGACCGACTTCGGACGCCAGAACGTTGCGAGCTGCAACAGGCCGCCACCGATACCGGCGACGAGCACGATGATTAGCCCCTTGGGAACACCTGCCCAGTTGATGTCGGCGGCATGATCAATGGACCATTCACCAGCGCCGGTGCAGGCGAGACCGATACCAACAGCAGCAAGTACGACGACGTATTCAATGCCGCCGCCCGGGTTGAAGATGAACCAGCCGTTCTTCCTATGCGTGGTGATCAGTGCGACCACCATGATGGCGACCATGCCCGCTGCGGCAAGTGGCGTGAGGAAACCAAGCGCAAGAAGTGCACCTGAGCCGATTTCGGTGAGCGCAGCGATCCAGGCGTTGGCCTTCGGCATTTTCATGCCCATTGAGCCAAACCAGCCGGCGGTGCCAGCAATTTTGCCGCCGCCAAAGATCTTGTTAAGACCGTGCGTAGCAAGCGTGACACCAACGACAACGCGAATGATGAGCAGACCAAGATTGAGTCCGGCGATGACTTCATCACCGTGATACATGTGACCGTGATCGACGGTCAGTGTCATATCGACCATTTGGGCGAACATTTTGTTCCTCCTCGAGAGGGTTGTTGACGGGCAAAGAGTACGACCGGCACACCCG
>JBIIGP010000082.1:0-7677 GCA_044236415.1 Acidimicrobiales bacterium
CGCATCAACAAGTGCACCTACGCCAAGGTCGTCCATACGTGAACGGCGGCGCAGCACTGCAGGGAACATCACCGCCGTTGCAAGCAGACCGCCCAGCAGGAACCCGAGGTCGACGCGCAGTTCAAGGCCCTGGATAAGGCTCATACAAACAATCGCAACAATGAGGCCAAGACCCCACGCGATTGCTGTCGTCCTGTGACCGCCGAGTGCCATCAGTGCTTGCGCAAGGGTTAACGCAATGATGAACACGCCGCTGCCTGCAGCGAGGAGAGCAAGCCCGCTTGCACTCATCGTGAAATCGTTGAAGAGGATCTTGCCGACGGTGGGCCCGAGCGCGAATGCTCCGACAGTTCCCGCTATTGCGATAGCAACGACGAGAACCAGCAATTTTTCGAGTCCACTCTTGAACTCATCTTTCTGCCCACTTCCGGCCAACCCAGCGAGTTTCGGCAGAAGAACACCTTGGATCGCTCCGAACGCCAAAATCGGAATTCGAGCGATGAAAAATGCAGAGGCGAACCCGGCGACAATCTCTTCGTCTTCCGGTCCACCCAGCAAATTCACTCCGAGCAAGGGCGAGTAGGCCAACGCCTGCATAAACACGGAGCCGGCAAGCAACCAGCCCAAGTTTTTCGAAAGTTCACCGAATGGGGCGTCACTTCCGGGCTGAAGGATCTGACGCTGTCCGCGAAGCGCGAACGGCAGCGCTACCAGTGGGGCGAGACCAATACACAGCGCAAAAATCCCGGCGGACGTCACACCAGCCACGACAAGCCCGATAACCATCGCCAGGCGAACGACCGCATCAATCGCGATGATCTCTGCGTACGGGCGGAATCGACCTTCGCCGGCCAAAACACCTCGGGAAAGGTGCAACAAGAAGAACGACACCAAACTCACAGCAAGAGCAACAGTGAAGAACTGATCTCCGTTGTAAATCTCTTGCGAAAGAAGAGGAGAAAGCGCAACTGTCGCAACGATGAGAACCGCCGTGAGTCCGGCACCGAGTTTGAACGCTTTGAACACAAGTGGACGACTTCCGTCGCCCTGCGCACGCCGGTGGGCTACGGCTCGACCGACTTCTTGTTCCATTGGAAGGAAGAAGCCCGGACCTATGACGAAAATAACCGCCCAAAAAGCCGAGAACGCTGCTTTCGCTCCACCATCAAGCGAGTTCAGCGTGATGACGACAAAGGCGTACGCAGCGATTGATGCGACTGCAATTCCAAGACCAACGGATGCAGCGCCATCAGGCACCGCATCTTTGACCTTTGCCGCTCCGGCTGCGATCTTCGCTTTCATGCTGACCATATTCGCATGACCTCGACCAAAGAAACGCGACCTCTGCCCAAAAATCAGTTCTGATCAACTGGCCGAAGCCGGGAGACCGCCTAGCGGCCAGGTGAAATCAGAGGTCGAAATGAGGTGCGTGCGGTGTGCAGTACTGGTCGTACTCGGCGATCACGATTTCGTCTGGCTCAATTGAGCACGCCGGGCACTTTGGATCGCGACGGATCTTGTAGGTCATGAACGACTGCTCGAGGCTGTCGTAGGCCATCAATCGGCCCGACAACGAATCGCCGAGACCAAGTAGGAGCTTGATCGCTTCGATCGCTTGGATCGACCCAACGATGCCCGGAAGAACGCCAAGCACACCAGCCTCGGCGCATGACGGCGCAAGTTCCGGCGGGGGCGGCTCGGGCAGGAAGCAGCGGTAGCAAGGACCATCGTGCGGAAGGAACACTGTGATCTGTCCTTCAAACCGAAAGATTGATCCGTGAACAACCGGCGTACCCGTCTTCAGCGATGCATCGTTGAGAAGGTAACGGCTTGGAAAGTTGTCAGCCCCGTCGACAACGAGGTCGTACTGCGAAAGCAGCTCCTCGACATTCGAGGCATCGAGACGCATGTCATGAGTAATGACATTGACTTCAGGGTTCAGCAGCTTCAAGGTCTTCGCTGCCGAATCGACCTTGCGCATTCCAACGCGTTCGATGTTGTGAATGATCTGACGCTGAAGATTTGATTCGTCGACAACATCCATATCGATGATGCCGATCGTTCCAACACCTGCTGCCGCGAGATACAGGGCCGAGGGCGAACCAAGGCCGCCGGCGCCGAGAAGAAGAATCTTCGAATCAAGGAGTTTGAGCTGACCTTCTTCACCAACTTCTGGGAGAAGAAGGTGTCGCTGGTAGCGATTGCGCTGCTCGGCACTCAGCGTGCGAGGTGCCGACCATTCACGACCTTGGTCTTTCCATGCGTTGAAGCCGCCGTTCATTGAAAGAACATCGGTGTACCCAAGTTCGCCAAGCGTCTTGGCTGCGAATGCCGAACGCACGCCGCCGGCGCAGAACACCACAACCTTTGATTCCCGATTGGGAATGCGACTCTCGACCTGAGCTTCGAGATGGCCGCGCGGAATAAAGACGGCGTTTGGAATAGCGCCCTGCTCAAACTCATCGGGCTCACGAACGTCGAGGAACACCGTGGCCGGTTGGGCGCGCAGCGCTTCTGCTTCGGCCGGTTCAATCTCGGTGATCTGGCTCTTGGTCTGCGAGAGGAGGTCTCGGAAGGTGGCCATGGGTTGCCTTTAGTGCTCGGGGGATCGAGCGAATCTCGCGCTCGGGAGCAAAACCCTACCGATTAGGTCGGCTTTCCGCCACCTCCGGCCATTGACCTACAGAATGGCCGGAAGAATCGCTGACGCCGAACCCTGCACGACAACTGTCGCCTGCGGGTCGAAGGGGGTCGATTCAGCGTTGACAATCACCACCGAGCGCCCAGCCTCCAACGCAACCTGCACCATCCCTGCAATTGGGTAAACCATGAGACTTGTGCCGACAGCAAGCAACACGTCGGCTTCTGTGGCTGCAATCTCTGCTCGCATGAGGTCAGCCGCTACTAACGACTGTCCGAACATGATCGTTGCCGACTTCATGATTCCGCCGCAGATCAGGCAGGGCGGGTCGGGGTCGCCGGCTCGCACTCGATCAAGCGCTTCCCCCATCGGACCTCGTGCGCCGCAATCGACACATTCCCACCGGTGCACCGTGCCATGAATCTCAACCACGTTGTCGGGCGAGCTTCCGGCAATGACATGGAGACCATCAATGTTCTGCGTCACCAATGTGTGGAGACGTCCCGACCGCTCGAGATCGACCAATGCCCGATGGCCATCATTCGGCGAAGCGGTGAACATGTCCGATTCGAGCCTGATCTGCCAGGCGTCTCGTCGCACCTGGGGGTCGGCCAAGTAGTGCTGAATGGTTGATCGCTTCTCGGCCTCGGGGTTGCGGGTCCAGACTCCGTTTGGCCCCCGGAAATCGGGAATACCTGAGTCAGTACTGATCCCGGCCCCCGTAAGCACCGCCACTGAAGACGCGGAGCGAAGGACACGACGAGCGGTCTCGATCGCTTGTGGGTCACTCTCATCTGCGGCCTCTTGCATGGCTCAATTGTGGCCTACCCCAAGCGCATTGCCGAGAGCCGGGGCAACAAAACCGACTGGAGTAACCTCACAACCAATGCAGGACAGGGCCAACAATCGTGACCGGGTGCTCGTCATCATTCCCGCGTTTAACGAACACGAGACCCTCCCCTCAACCCTTGCCGAATTGCAACGCACTGTCCCTGACTTCGACGTGGTCGTCATCGACGATGGGTCCAAAGACGACACGGCCGATCTCGCCGAAGCGAACGGCGTCATCTGCATTCGTCTTCCGTTCAACCTTGGCATCGGCGGTGCCCTGCGCACCGGTTTCCGATTTGCCGTTGAGCGAGGGTACGGACGCGCCATCCAGTTCGACGCCGATGGCCAACATGACGCATCGCAAATCTCCGCGATTTTGGCGCCGCTCGCTGAAGGCGCTGACATGGTGATCGGCTCGCGATTCGCTGGGGTTGGCGATTATCACGTCGGTCGCAGTCGAGGCGCTGCGATGGGAATCCTGCGCTGGTCGATTGAACGTCTCGCCGGACAGAAGTTCACCGATACCTCTTCAGGATTTCGATCATTCGACGCTGACATGCTCGCCATGTTCGCCACCGACTATCCGATTGAGTACATGGATTCCGCCGAAGCGCTTGTACTCGCGTGTCGAGCCGGTTTCGATGTGCGTGAAGTTCCCGTCACCATGCGCGAACGCGCCGGTGGCCAAGCTTCAACCCGCAGCTTTCGACTCGTGTACCACTACCTGCGCGTTTTGGTGTCGTTGGCGAATACTCCTCGTCGGCCTCGCTCTACAAAGGAGGCAGCATCATGAGCCTTCGCGCACACGTCTCACTCGCCATCCTCGTCGCACTCGCCATCGTCGGAATCATCGTCCTTGTGCGCCGCCGTCACTTGAAGGCGAAGTATTCGCTCCTGTGGCTCAGCCTTGGTGCGGTCATGGTTGTCATCGCTGCCGTCCCCGGTCTCCTCGACTGGACGGCCGAACGGCTGGGGATTTGGTACCAGCCCACATTGCTCATTCTCCTCGGACTCGCACTCCTACTTCTTATCGTCGTGCACTTTTCCTACGAACTCACTCGTTCCGAGAACCGCACTCGCGAACTTGCCGAGCAACTTGCCCTCTTGCGATTGCGCGTGACTGAACTCCAGCAATCGATCGACACAGCTGACAAGGGCACTGACGCCGGAAGTGACTCCGCTTCCTCCTAAGTCAGCCATGCACGACGAACGCAGAAGAACGGTCCATCTGGCCCGTTGACCTTTCGGCACTCCGAGACGACAGTCACCGAAACATCACGAAAGGTCGTGATGTGTAGCGACATCCTCAGGAGGAGCCATGACTCTCACCAGCGATCCCACCCAACCAGCACCGACGATCACTGTCGATGCATGGTCTGACCCCGTCATTGACCAACTTGGCCACGATCCCCGATCCGCCTATGTCGAAACGTTTTGGCTCCCAATACTTGGGCCCTCATCGGTGTGGCTCCTGCGCCGACTCGCCGATGGGCTCGATCGTCACCCTGAAGGCTTTGAACTCGATCTCATCGATACCGCTCAATCACTTGGGGTGGGCATGCGAGGCGGTCGCAATGCCCCGCTGCTCCGAACCTTCGAGCGATGCTGCCGCTTTGGCGCCGCGCGCATGCACGGGACCTCAACGATCTCCGTTCGCCGGCGGCTTGCACCTCTCACTCGAGCACAAACCGAGCGACTGCCTAACTACTTACGCCAAGAACACGACCGGTGGCTGAGCCGGCCGAATGTCTCGCCGTCATTCGAACAAATGCAAACACGCGCCCGTTCACTCGCCCTCTCAATGATTCAGCTTGGTGAGGACAACCAGAGTGTTGAACGGCAGCTCCATCGCTGGCGATTCCACCCAGCAATCGCCCATGACGCGATTCGGTGGGCACTCGCCCACCACCCGCATCGAGAGTCGAAGACAACAACTCCCCCGAAACACGAACTCGTTAACGGCGACGCGGCGTAAAGGTTCGGGCTAATTCGAGCAAGGTACGGACGCCGTATCCCGTGCCGCCCTTTGTGGTCTCAGCATCGTCGGCGTCGGACCATGCAGTACCAGCGATATCGATATGCGCCCATGGAATGTTGTCGCCGACGAACTCCTGCAAGAACAAGCCCGCGGTAATCGTGCCACCACCGCGAGACTTCGAAATGTTGCGCATATCGGCAACATCGGAATCGAGGAATGGTCGGTAATCGGAAGGCAAGGGAAGCGCCCACATGCGCTCTCCAGCCGACTCTGCGGCAGATTCGACGTCGTCAAGCCATGCATCGTTATTCGACATCACCGCAGCAATGCGACCGCCGAGGGCGATTTCAACAGCGCCGGTAAGAGTTGCGAGATCAACGATTGCATCGGGGGCATCTTCAGTGGCAAGCGACAGAGCGTCGGCCAGGACGAGGCGGCCCTCAGCATCAGTGTTGAGCACCTCAACCGTTGTGCCATTGCGAATTGTGAGGACATCGCCGGGGCGAGTTGCGTCGCCGTCGCTCATGTTGTCGGTCATCGGCATGTAGCCGACGACTTTGCACGTGGGCGCAACTGCGCGAATCGCAGCAAAACAGCCCAGGACTGCTGCGGCACCGCCCATGTCCATCTTCATGGTCATCATGCCTTCGCCGGTCTTGATCGACAGACCACCCGAATCGAACGTGATGCCCTTACCGACAAGGGCAAGCGTTCCCTTTGGGGCTCGTGGCGTATAAGTGATCTTCACGAATCGGGGCTCGTGAGTGGAACCACGATTGACACCCAGAAGGCCACCCAACTTTTGGCGACGGATCTGGGCAAGATTGAGAACTTCGATCGTAAGCCGCTCACGTCGGGCGAGCTTGACTGCTTCTTGAGCAAGCGCAGCAGGCGTGAGGTCGCCACCAGGACGATTCACCAGGTCGCGAGCGAAATTCTGCGCTTCGCCGATCTTCAGACCTTGCGCAAACGCATCGGTTAGGGCTTTGCCGGTTACTCCGGCAACAGTTACTGCAGCAAGAACAATGGGCTTTGGATCTGACCGATATTCGGTGAAGCGATAGGACCCAAGGACAAGACCTTCGGCAAGTGCGCGAATCGAACTCGCCTTACCTGAAGCGCTGCCTGCTTCGATGAGGTCAAGAACGTCGACCCCGAGGCGCTTTGACCGAGAACCCGAGCGCACTGCTTGAGCACCGATGCGACGAAGTCGATTGTCATCGATTGCCTTCGAAGCACCAGCACCGATCACAATCGCTGAGCGACCCGAAGAATCGACAACAAACGCAACCTGGTCTGCAGCGCCGGTGAAACCCTGCGTGCGAAGTGCAGCAACCGGCAGTCCTCGCGCTTTCAGCGCACGATCGGAACACTTGTCCGAAGCGACTGCGAAGACGACGGCATCAGCTGCAGCCGGTAGCGAGCGAGCAGGAGAAATCTTCAGCGACATGACGACCTCGCAGATAGGAATGAGAGATGGGAGGAACTATGGCTGAACGGAGCGCGTCGGCAATGAGGTGCCTTCTTGCCAACGAGCGAGCGTCCAGAGCAAATCGGAAAGCCGATTGAGATACGGCACCACGGCGCTGCCGGGACCCGCCGCAGCGAGGCTGTCGCGCTCGGCGCGCCGGGCAACAGTTCGGGCCACATCAAGAAGCGCACCGATGCGATTCTGACCGGGAACTACAAATTCTGTCGGTGGATCGAACTTCGCGCTGGTGGCGTCGATGAGTTCTTCGAGATTCGTGATCATTTCGTCGGTAACCAACGTGGCGCCGGCAGTGAGCTTGTCGCGACTTCCGGGATCGGCAGCCAACTCGCCCATCAGAACCCAAAGATCACGTTCGAGGTGCACGAGGATGTCGCCCAGTTCGGCATCTGATTCGGACCGAGCGAGCCCCAGAAACGACTGCAACTCGTCGACCGTGCCGTAGGCCGCTGGTGCTGCGGAATCTTTTGCCACACGACCTCCGTAGAGGAGTCCAGTGGTGCCGTCGTCGCCTTTGCGCGTGTAGATCTTCACGAAGTTGAGCCTAGAGGGCGCAAGGTGCATACCCCGCCTTCAACGTCGGATTCCGACCGCTCTCTGCTACCGTGACAGAGCCGAAGCTGACCTGATGGGTAGGGCGAGATGCCCCGGCTTGCGGCGAGATCAATTCCGATCCTCGTTCCGCGCCCGGACCATCGCCAGGAGATCCACGGTGAGCACTTTTCTTGAAGCAATCCA
>JBIIGP010000083.1:0-7607 GCA_044236415.1 Acidimicrobiales bacterium
GATTCCGACGATTCCATTCGCTGCGTCATCCTCACCGGTGCAGGCGATGTCGCCTATTGCGCCGGTGGCGACTTGAACGATGGCTGGATGTCCGGCGAAGTCACCGAAGAAGCAAAGCGAATTCAAGAGCGCCTCAAAGAAGATCCAGGTGTCGTCGGCAAGGGTTTGCTCCTCACCCATTGGTGCACGAAACCGATCATTGCTGTCGTGAATGGCCAGTGCATGGGCGGTGGTTGCGAAATGCTGCAGGCCACTGACATTCGAATTGCCGAGGAACATGCAACGTTCGGCGTTCCCGAAGTGAAGCGGGGCCTCATTGCCGGCGCTGGATCGACGATGCGCTTAAAGCGACAGATTCCCTACGCCGTAGCGATGGACATGCTCATCACCGGTCGCGTACTCGATGCCGAAGAAGCACTTCGCTGGGGACTCGTCAGCCACATCGCACCGAGTGGCACCGGAATGGCAAAGGCCCGAGAGATCGCTGACGTCATCTGCGCCAACGGTCCACTTGCGGTCAAGGCCGCAAAGGCTTCAGTTATTGCGACCGGCTGGCTTCCCGAGTCTGAAGCACAGCCGATCGAGATCGGATTCGTTTCGCCTGTCATGCGCTCAGAAGACGCCAAAGAAGGCATGAAGGCATTCTCCGAAAAGCGCACACCCAACTTTCAGGGCAAATAGCGAAGGCGTAACTCAGTTCATGTCTGACGGAAGCGGACCGAAGCGGCCGTCTTCGCGATCGATTGCATCGATCATGGCCATGTCGTCTTCGCTGATCGTGAAGTCGAACACATCGAAGTTCGACTGAATTCGCGACAGCGTTGCCGATTTCGGAATAGTGACGATCCCGTGTTGGATCTCCCAGCGAAGGGCGATCTGCGCAGGAGTTCGACCGTAATTGTTGGCCAACATCACGAGAAGCGGATCATCGTCAACCGCTCCACGAGCGATGGGACCCCAAGCTTCGGTCACAATTCCATGAAGGTCATGGAAGTCGCGCAGAAGTTTCTGTTGGAAGAACGGGTGCAGTTCGACCTGATTCAGCGCCGGAACGACTGCGGTTGCTTCGATGATCCGATGCAAGTGTTCCGGCTCGAAGTTCGAAACACCGATTGAGCGAACTCGACCAGATTCACGAAGTTCGATGAAGGTTTCCCAAGTTTCGACGTAGAGATCGTTTCCTGGCGCTGGCCAGTGGATCAGCAGAAGATCGAGGTAATCGAATCCGAGGGTTTCGAGCGATCGTTCGAGCGATTCCGTCGACAGAGTTCGACCCTGCGAACTGTTCCAGACCTTTGTGGTGACGAAGATGTCCTCACGGGGCAGACCGCAGTTGTTCACCGCAGCGCCGACGCCTTCCTCGTTGAAATAGCCCCATGCCGTATCGATATGGCGATAGCCGATGTCGATCGCCTGGCCCACGAGTTGCTCGGCATCTTCTGCCGGAATTTGAAAGACGCCAAAACCGATTTGCGGGATGGAATGGCCGTCATTGAATTCGATACGAGGGATCTGCGACATGACCGCATCGTAGGACCTCATCGCCGATACCCTCCCGGCCGTGACAAATCGCCTCGCGAACGAAACCAGCCCGTACCTCCGCCAGCACGCTGACAATCCCGTCGATTGGTGGCCGTGGGGGCCTGAGGCCCTCGCTGAAGCGGAGCGCCGAGATGTTCCCGTGCTCATTTCCGTCGGCTACTCGGCCTGCCATTGGTGCCATGTCATGGCTCATGAGTCCTTCGAGGACGAAGCCACCGGCGAACTCATGAATCGATTGTTCGTCAACGTAAAGGTCGATCGTGAAGAACGACCAGATGTTGATGCGGTCTACATGGACGCTGTTCAGGCGATGAATGGCCACGGCGGTTGGCCAATGACGGTGTTTTGCCTACCCGACGGCAAACCGTTCTTCGCGGGCACGTACTTTCCGAAAACCTCTCGTGGCGGGCATCTTGGTTTCGCCGAGCTCTGCGAGCGCATCAACGAGTTGTGGCACACCCGGCGAGACGAACTCGTTGAACAAGCCGCCACCGTCACTGAGGCAATCGATGAGGGCGTCCAGCTTCCGCACCCAACACAAGAACCAGACGGTTCGCTCTTTGCAGCAGCCGCTGCTGCGTTGGTTGGCCAAATCGACAAGATCGATGGTGGATTCGGATCGGCACCAAAGTTTCCCCAAACGTTTGCCATTGACGCTTTGCTTCGCCAGCACGCGCGAACAGGCGATCCCGAGGCACTCAAAGCCGCACTCCTTTCGCTCGACGCGATGGCAGCCGGCGGCATTTACGACCACCTCGGCGGCGGCTTCGCCCGATATGCCACCGACAAACGATGGCTCATTCCGCATTTCGAAAAGATGCTCTACGACGAAGCACTCCTTGCACGCGTTTACCTCCACGCCTGGCAACTCACCGGCGAACCCCGCTTTCTCCAAACACTTGAGGAAACAATCGAGTACGTGTTGCGCGATCTCCGACACCCTCTTGGCGGTTTCTATTCCGCCGAAGACGCCGACTCCGAAGGCGTCGAAGGAAAGTTCTACGTCTGGTCAATTAGTGAAATCCGTGAGATTTGCGGTGACGATGCCGATGCTGTCATCGAATGGTTTGGAGTCACCGAGCACGGCAACTGGGAACACACCAACATTCTCGAACGCGTCGTTCGCGGCGATCTCGCTCGACCCGATGCTGTTGAACGAGGCCGAGTCGCACTTCTTGCAGTTCGCGACAAACGAATTCGCCCAGGTCTCGACGACAAGGTGCTCGCCGAATGGAACGCACTCATGCTTTCCACGATCGCCGAAGCAGCAGCGGCAACGGGTTCCTCCAAATGGCTTGATGCTGCGGTTACGAACGCAAACTTTCTTTGCGACAACCTGCGGGTGAACGGGCGCTGGATGCGGTCTTGGCAAGGCGAAGCTCGCGTCTTGGCCTTTAGTGCCGACTACGGCGCTCTTGTCGATGCATTCGTTCGCGTTCACGAAGCAACCGGTGATCCCCGCTGGCTCGACGAAGCCGCCGCAACCGCAGACGCGCTCATCGAATTATTCTCCGACCCGGAAGACATCGGCGTCTACACAAATGGCACTGATGGCGATCAGCTCGTTGCCCGCCCCAAAGAGCTCATGGACAACGCCACTGCGTGCTCCAACAGCCTTGCCGCTGTCGGACTTCTCCGACTCGCTGCTCTCACTGGCAATGAGCGGCACCGCGAGTTCGCAACCGCGATCGTCGATCGACTCGCCGAAGCGGCGGCACGTTTACCACTCGGCTTTGGCCATCTCCTTCTCGCTGCCGAACTGCGCGTTCTTGGCATTGAGGAAATCGTTATTTCGGGAGATCGTCCAGACCTGGTTGCCGAGGCCCAACGCCGCTGGCTGCCTCGCAGCGTTCTCACTTGGGGAAACCCCGGCTCCTCGCCTCTTTGGGAGGGCCGTAATGAACAAGGTTCCGAGGGACGGGCCTACGTGTGTCGCCAGATGGTGTGTGCTGCACCAGCATCCACCGTCGAAGAACTCGACGAACGACTCAACGCACTCGGCTGATTACCAGCCGCCGCGGTGTACAACCTCATCGAAAGGTCGACGCGGTCGTTTCGATGACGCGCTTGGCCGCTGCTCATCGGCGGCGTAGCCAATCGCGATCGTTCCGATCGGCCGACGATCATCGGGGATGCCGAACGCGTTCTTCACTGCACCTTCGTGTTCGAACTGACCGAAAAACAACGCGCCGAGTCCTTCATCAACGGCCGCCAACATCGCGACCATCGCAGCGAATGCGGTGTCGACATACCAATACGGCACGGTCCAGGACTCTTCACCTTCACCAAGTCCTGTTCGCGCTTTGTCCTGCTCGCCGTAGCGCTCAACATAGGCGCCAGGCCACGACACGGGAATGATCAACACCGGAGCATCAAGTAGCCGAGGCCAAGGAAAAGCGGTCCGACGTTCCATCGACAATGAGGCATCCCAGTAACGCTGGGTCTGCTCGCCTTCGAGTACGACAAGGTCAAGACCTTGCGTATTTCCTGCCGCTGGCACTCGACGCGCAAGATCGAGAACACGATCGAGAACATCTGATGGGACCGGACGCGTTTCGAACGCACGAACCATGCGCCTGTTTACGACAACGTCGGCGAATTGCACTACGCCGACCTAAAGATCACTTGATCTTGGCGAGATCCTCGGCCATTGCCCAACCGAAGGCAACGAGAGAGTCGCCTCGCTTGGCGCCGACACTCTTGAACAACGCGACAATCTGCGGATCAATCTTGTCGGCTTCGAGTGATTCGTAATCAAGCGCCAACGGGAATGAGCCATCGCCAGTAGCGATGAAGGTCTTGTCGTCATACGAACTTGTGTCGATACCGAAACGCTTGGCAAGACGACGACCCCAAGCACGCTCTTCGCCTGTCGCCTTGTGGTCGGGACGAGGAATGATGTCGTCGAGTGTGCGGAATGCTTCAAAGCCGCTCGCCGTGGCGAATCGAGTGCCCATGAGCACGTCTTCGTCGGGGAACGCCATGACGGCACGCTTGAACTGATCAGCGAGGATCGCACGCAGGACCGATGAACGCTTCGAGGTGCGCTTGATCGATGCAAGACCGATGAGCACGCTGGGGGTGCCACCGATGCGTTCGAGTGTGCAGAACGAGAATCCCTTAAGGCCATTGCCTTCTCGGGCGAGTGACACGAGGACCCATGCCTCGACCTGCTTGGAAAGTTGCCCGACCTCGTAGAGGCTCGGACCATCCGCGCAGATATCTGCCATCTCGGCCAACTCAGCATCACTGAGTTGGGTGCAGTCCTTGGTAACGACCTTGATAGCCATGGTTCAACAGCCCCTGAAACAGACAAAACCGGAGTACTAGTTCACCCCGACTCGCCCGCTAACGCAATTCGGCCCCCGATGTCATGCCGTGACTGCCTCTGGGCCAAGCAATTCCCTGAGTTCGGCAAGAAGCCCGGCGGTGGCAGAGACCGCGAAATTGTCAGGAAGAAGCAAGACCTGGCGCTCTCCGATATGGAGGAAGACCTGAGATTCGCCGGGATGTTCTGACAGTAAGGCCTTCAGGGCACTCAGGAGCTCATCCGAAAGGGCCGCTGGACGCAGATTGATGTGGACCGGTGGATTTCCGTCGACGACGGGCTCGAAGCGTTCAAGTTCCATCGCCATGAGCTTGGGTTGGTCGTCACGGGTGTCGACCCGGCCTCGGACAATGACCACGGCGTCGTCATCGAGAAGATGGCCGTAGTTCTGCATCGTCTTCGGGAACACCATGACCTCGACGGTGGACTGAAGATCTTCGAGAGTGAAGACCGCCATGAGGTCGCCTTTGCGAGTCCACTTCTTCTGCAGCGACGTCACCAGGCCACCGGTCGTGCGCATGGTGCCGTCCTCAACGCCTTCGAGTTCGGCGATGGTCGACTCGGTACGACGACGAAGGGATGCTTCGGCACCCATGAGCGGATGATCAGACACATAGAGCCCGAGCATCTCTTTTTCGAAGGCCAGCCGTTGGCGCTTATCGAAATCCTCTTCCGGGATGACGATTCGGGTTCCGGCAACCAGCGCGCCGTCGTCATCATCATCGGCCATCGAGAAAAGATCGAACTGACCTTCGGCCTCTTTGCGTCGGCGCGCAACGGTGTCGTCGATGATGCGATCGAAGTATCCGAGCAAACCCTTTCGGGAATAGCCCATGGAATCGAAACCGCCAGCTTTGATAAGCGACTCAAGTGTTCGTTTGTTGAGAACGCTGACATCGACGCGATCGCAGAAATCGAAGAAGTCTTCGAAGGGCCCGTTCTCGTCGCGCTCAGCCAGCATGAGGCCGACGAGACCTTCGCCAACGTTTCGGACTGCCGACATGCCGAATGCAATTGCGCGAGTGCCATCGGGTTTGTCGAAGGCGATGAAGTCGCTCACAGAAATGTTGACATCGGGCACAAGTACTTCGATGCCCATTTGTCGACATTCGTTGAGGTACACAGCGGCTTTATCGAGATTGGTTTTTACACTCGTGAGAAGTGCAGCGAGGTATTCAACCGGATAGTGCGCCTTGAGGTACGCGGTTTGATACGCGATGAGTCCGTAGCCGTAACTGTGGCTCTTGTTGAACGCGTAATCGGCGAACGGTTCGATGACATCGAACAAGGCCGAACCAATTTCGCGCCCGTAACCAGCGGTGTCGCAACCTTCGACGAACTTCTCGCGTTCTTTCTGAATGAGTTCGCGAACCTTCTTACCGCATGCTTTTCGAAGGTTGTCGGCATCGGCCAACGAATAGCCAGCAAACTTCTGTGCGACTCGCATCACGGACTCTTGGTAAATCATGAGTCCGTAGGTATCGCCTAGAAGGTCGGCGAGATCGTCGTGCAGGTAATCGATGGGCTTACGACCGTTCTTGCGATCGGCGTAATCGTTGTGCATGTTGGCGGCCATCGGACCCGGGCGATACAGAGCGACGAGAGCGGCGACGTCTTCAAACGAAGTAGGAGCCAGCGAGCGCATCAGCGCGCGCATTGGTCCGCCTTCGAGCTGGAACACGCCGATGGAGTCGCCGTTACGCAACAACTGCAACGTGAGGTCGTCGTCGAGCGGGACGGTATCGATATCAACATCGATGCCCTGGGTGATCTTGAGCATCGCAAGAGTGTCGGTAATGACATCGAGGTTGCGCAGGCCGAGAAAGTCCATCTTGAGGAGGCCAAGTTCCTCGACGCCATGCATTTCGTACTGCGTTACGACCGGCGCGAGTTCGGGATCGGACCCTGCTTCCGGCTTTCGCTGAATGGGCAAGTATTCGGTGAGCGGCTCTTTGGTAATCACCACAGCAGCGGCATGGATGCCGTCCTGGCGACGGAGCCCTTCGAGGCCACGAGCAACATCGATCACCTGACGCGCGTCGTTGTCGTTGGCGTAGACCTCGCGGAGGTCGGCCGCCATCTTGAAACCGTCGGCGAACTTCGGAGTTTCTTCGAAGCATGCGTGCAACGGTGTGTCGCGACCCATCACCAATGGCGGCATGAGCTTGGCGACCTTGTCACCAACGGCGTAGGGGTAACCAAGCACACGCGCCGCATCGCGCACAGCAGCGCGGGCCTTGATCGTTGAGAACGTCACGATCTGAGCAACGTGGTCACGGCCGTACTTCTCGGCCGCGTAGCGAATCATTTCGTCTCGGTACCGAGAGTCGAAGTCCATGTCGATATCGGGCATCGAGACACGGCTCGGGTTAAGGAACCGCTCAAAGAGCAAGTCGTATTCGATGGGATCGAGATCGGTGATGCGCAACGTGTAGGCCACTGCACAACCTGCGGCCGAACCTCGGCCTGGGCCAACACGAATGTTGTTATCACGCGCGTGCTTGATGAGATCCCAGACGATCAAGAAGTACGAAGAGAACCCCATATCGGCGATGACCTGAAGTTCGTAGACCAAACGCTCAACGATGTGGTCGGGAAGTTGCTGACCCCAACGTTCTTTCGCTCCTTCGAAGGTCAGATGACGCAGGTACTCGGCATCGTTTTCGAAACCTTCAGGGAGCGGGAAATTCGGAAGCTGTGGGTTACCAAATTCGATTTCGACGTTGCACCGTTCAGC
>JBIIGP010000084.1:0-7589 GCA_044236415.1 Acidimicrobiales bacterium
ATCAGCCGCATTCGGCTGAGCGGCCTCGATGAGCCCTAGTTACGAGCAGCAGGACGCGAACGACGTGATGCCACCGGGCGCGACCACCAGCGGCCACTGAATCGCCAACGCGATTCAGGCTCTACTTCCTGGCCAACCATGATCCGAGGACGTGTGACCTCGATCGCGGCTGCAATCGCGGCCGCTTCTTCGATGGTTGGTTCGGGCGTAATGCGCACGCTCGGCGACGAATCGCTCACAACGGAATATTTCCGTGCTTGCGATGCGGAAGTTCTTCGCGCTTGGACTTGAGCATCTCAAGACCGGCGATGACCTTCATGCGCGTGTCAGCGGGATCGATGACGTCGTCAATGAATCCACGCTCGGCCGCAACGTACGGGTTCGCGAATCGTTCGGTGTAATCCTCGATCAACTCCGCACGACGCTTTTCGGGATCGGCTGCACCCTGAAGTTCGCGGCGATACAGAATTTCGACTGCGCCGTTCGGGCCCATCACCGCGAGTTCGGCCGACGGCCATGCGAACGCAAGGTCGGCGCCAATCGACTTGGAGTTCATGACCACATATGCGCCGCCGTAGGCCTTACGAGTGATGACCTGAATACGCGGAACGGTTGCTTCACAGAACGCGTAGAGCAACTTGGCACCATGGCGAATGATGCCGCCATATTCCTGATCGACACCAGGAAGGAATCCGGGCACGTCGACGAAGGTAACCAGCGGGATGTTGAACGCATCGCAGGTACGCACGAAACGTGCGCCCTTCTCTGCCGACTCGATATCGAGGACACCAGCAAGAACCATCGGCTGATTGCCAACGATGCCGACGGATTCGCCGTTGAGGCGAGCGAAACCACACACGATGGAACCGGCCCAACGCGGGAAGTACTCGAAGAAATCACCATCGTCGACAACCGACGCGATGACCTTCTTCATGTCATACGGAATATTGGGGCTGGCCGGCATGATGTCGATGAGTTCAGGAC
This sequence comes from Acidimicrobiales bacterium, assembly GCA_044236415.1. Lineage (GTDB taxonomy): Bacteria > Actinomycetota > Acidimicrobiia > Acidimicrobiales > Acidimicrobilacustridaceae > Acidimicrobilacustris. The sequence continues at coordinate 985 of JBIIGP010000084.1, forward strand.
AACTGCGTTGCGGATCGTCGTCCGAAGGCATCGCGGGCGCAGTCTCGAGGTTGTTCGACGGAAGGAACGAGAAGAGGTACTTCACGTCGTCAAGGCAGGACTTCTCGTCCGGAGAAACAAATGTGGCCACACCGGACTTGCTTGCGTGTGACTTTGCGCCACCAAGTTCTTCAAGCGTGACTTCTTCACCAGTCACGGTCTTTACGACATCGGGACCAGTGATGAACATGTGTGAGGTTTCATCGACCATGAAGATGAAGTCAGTCATGGCGGGGCTGTAGACCGCGCCACCAGCGCATGGGCCGAGGATCACGGAGATCTGCGGAGTTACACCCGATGCAAGCACGTTGCGATGGAAGATGCCGCCGTAACTGGCGAGCGAGACAACGCCTTCCTGAATACGAGCGCCGGCACCATCGTTGAGGCCGATCAACGGCGCACCAACAGAAAGAGCGAGATCCATCACCTTGTGGATCTTCTCGGCGAAGACCTCACCAAGCGCTCCACCGAAAACGGTGAAGTCCTGCGAGAACACGAAGACCTTGCGACCATCGATGGTTCCCCAACCGGTAACGACGCCATCGGTGTAGGGGCGCTCTTCGATGCCACTTTCATGCGCTCGATGACGAGCGAGCATGTCGAGTTCGTGGAACGAACCCTCGTCAAGCAGATAGTCAATGCGCTCGCGGGCAAGCATCTTGCCCTTCGAGTGCTGGCGTTCAACCGAACGCTCTGAACCGGCATGGAGGGCTTGTTCCTTGCGCTCGGCCAGTTGGGCCAGGCGCTCAGTCATTGGGTGTTCCGACATGGCGCCAACACTACCCAGCCCATCGGAGGAGGCCGAAACCTGCCCAAAGCGTCTGTTGGCCCAGATCGGCCTAGGCTGACAACAGTCTCTGCTCTCCTCCTATGGAAGGACCCTCATGCCGAACGGTTGGGAACTTGTCATCATTCTCGGGATCATCGCCCTGCTCTTCGGCGGCGCAAAGCTCCCCAAACTTGCCCGCTCCCTCGGTTCTGCCAAGGGTGAATTTGAAAAGGGCCTGAAAGAAGGCGAGACCAAGGGCTCGAAAGAGTCAAAGTCAGAATCCGACTCGAAGGCCACAGAGTCCACCGATACGTCCGAGTCATGACGTTCGCGCCTTTTGGCGCTGAGCAATATTCCTGACGACTGACCGGCCTTCGGGTCGGTCAGTTTCGCATCTGGGCCAATTTCGCGGCCCGTTCAACAAGCCGCGGTGCATCGATACGTGCGGCCACTTCGGCGAAGTTGTCTCGAGATCCAGTCCAACGAAGTTCATCAATCGTCGTGAACGTCGGCGCGTCGGTCACAACGGTTGCGATCTTCCTGAACAACATCGCGAGGTCCATTTGTTCTTGCAATGTTGCTGCGAGCTTTGCCGCGCCTCGAACTTGGACATCCCAGTCCGCTGGGTCAGCGGGAATGTTTTCAATATGCAGGTAGCGACCGAGAACAGTTGATGCCGACTTGGCACCCCAACCGGGCAGCCCAGGGAAACCATCGGATGCGTCGCCCATCAACGCGAGGTAATCAGGGATCGATTCTGGCGGAACCCCAAACTTTTCGATCACTCCATCGTGATCAAACATCTGACCCTTGCGACGGTCGAATTGCACGACGCGATTTCCAACAACGCATTGGGCAAGGTCCTTATCCGGCGTACAGATGAGAACTTGTTTCACGTTTTTGTCAGACGCAGCTTTTGCAGCAGCCGAACCCATACCGTCGTCGGCTTCGTGTTCAACCATTGAGAACACCGAAAAACCTGCAGCGATCAACACCTCGTCGAGCAACGGAAACTGGTTGCCAAGTTCGGGATCGAGGTCTTCACCCGACTTGTAGCCATCCCACAGTTCGTTGCGAAATGAATCAACCGTTCGATCGGTCGCAATGCCAACGTGGGTTGCGCCTTCGTCCAACATGTTGAACATCGACATCACCACGCCACGGGTTGCTGCGATTTCCATGCCGTCGGAGTTCGCGCGGGATGGCAACGCGAAATGGTGACGAAAGAGCTCATAGGTGCCGTCAACGAGATGTACCTGCATGCAGTCATTGTTCCCCATCTAGGACTAGACCGCTTCAAAAAGCACCCGCTTGACCAAAAAACGTTTAGCGTTCGGTCCATGCCTGAAACCTCAGAACGACTCGTCAATCTCCGTAAGTGGAACATCGGAGTCGGTGGACTTCATCTCGTCCAAGGAATTCTCATCCTTGTTCTGAGTAGCTCGTTCGCCATTCCGATCGTCGCTGCCGTGCAGACCGGTCCCCCCGGCGCAGAAGGTTCCCTTACAACTGCGAGTAAGACCTTCTTTAGTTTCAACTTCGCGATTGCCATCGCAATCTTTCTGTTCCTTGCAGCTGGCGATCATCTTCTTACGTCGGTGACCCCAATCCGGGCCTGGTACGAACGCAACCTGCTTCGTGGAGTGAACTACGCGCGTTGGATTGAATACTCCGTCAGCGCATCGATCATGATCCTGCTGATTTGCCTGTTGAATGGCATCAACAACTTCTACGCTCTCGTTGCAATTTTTGGCGTCAACGCCGCAATGATTTTGTTCGGCCTCGTGATGGAACAGGTCAACCAAAATCGGGACTCCGTGAACTGGTGGCCATTTATTCTTGGCTGCATTGTCGGAATCATTCCGTGGATTGCGATTGTAATCGCGCTCTACTCAGCAGCTACCGACAACACGATGATCAACGGAATTCCTGCAAATGCCGATGGTGTACCCGTCTTCGTTTACGGAATCGTCATTTCACTGTTCTTGTTGTTCAACTGCTTCGCCCTTAACCAGTGGCTGCAGTACCGAGGTAAAGGCAAGTTCTCCGATTACCTCTACGGCGAGAAGGTGTACCTCGTACTCAGCCTTGTCGCGAAGAGCGCACTTGCCTGGCAGATTTTTGCCGGCACTCTTGCCAGTTGATGTCTACGAGTTCGACAACCGCCGAATAACCGCGTCAACGAATCGACGCGGCGACTCAGAATCTGTCGGCAGGAAGAAGCAGGGCTCAAAAAGTTCTGCCTCGAGCAACGCGGGTGATCCATCATCAAGGCGGACGACGTCATAGCGCCCGTAAAGAAGTTCCTCGTTGACAGCGAGCCAACCGCGCTCGCGTGCGATTTTCGTTGCGGCTGTTGAGGCAATTGTGACGACGGCAAGGACGTCATCGGGCGCAACGATTGCCGTGATTTCCTCCCGATATTCGCCACCCACAAGCGCGCCACCTTCGGCCAGAAGCGCAGCTTTGCGAAATGAATGGGACACCACTCCGTCAAACAGAACTGTTCCGATTTCACCTTGAACGTCAATACGCGACGCAAACGGTTGGACCATCACCGTTACGCCCTCGGAAAGGATCCGCTTGGCGAGTTCCTCAGCCGCCAAGTCGTCGAAAGCGAAGCGACCCGTGAGTCGACTCCCCGCCGAGACTGAGGGCTTGACGACAATTTCTTTGCTACCTGCAGATGCGATAGCCGACTGGAATTCGTCTATTGACTGAACAAACGCAGTCGGTACGACAGGCACACCATGCACAGCCAGATCGGCGAGATAACACTTGTCAATGTTCCATTCAATAAGCGACACCGGATTGTGAATTGTCCTCATGTGTCGACGCGCGTCCAGCCACTGGCGAAACTCGTCAAGTCGATCGACGTAGTTCCACGGACTCCGCACCACGACCAGATCGAACGAATCCCAGTCGATAGTCCGGTCTTCCCACGGCGCTTGGACGAGATCGATGCTCGAATCGGCAAACGCAACAATCTGTAAAGGAAGATCAACGTCGTCATGAATTGCGTCCTGGTCAATTGTCGTCACAAACGCAACTCGCATCTCGTCACGCTAGCGATCGCGCCGAACGCAACAGAGCCCGACACGAGGCCGGGCTCTGTACGGAAATCCTGTTCTGATCGAATCGATCAGTTAAACCAATTTTCAACACTGGTGATTTCACATTTCACCGAGGGTGACGTCACATCTTCGAAACTTGAAATCTCCACAAGTTTCGATCGATTCGGGGGAATCGTTTCCGGGAATGACGAGCCACTGTCGATCAATGTGCCCGAGCCGGAACGGAACTCGTAGTTGAAGATGTAGTTCTTCTCACCCGAAGTTTTATTCGTGACCTTGATCGTCATTTCCGGCGAACCAAACGTTTGATCCACCGAACACTTTTCAACGGTCACGTTGTAGTCGGATGCAGTCGCTTCTCCCGACCAGTCCTTCACCGAATCGGAGATTGAGTCGGATGCCTGATCAGCAGCAAAGACAACTAATACAAGCAACAGGATCGAAGCGATTGTCCCGACAGCGCCGAGCACGATGCCGGCGATCGACATGCCCTTACCGGTGCCGCCCATTTCGTTCGCCTTCTTCAGTCCCAAAAAACCAAAGATGATGGCGAGGACGCCAGCGATCGGGCCGAGACACACAAAGGTCAAGATGCCGAGCACAAGGGCAGCGATCGCTAATCCGTTGTTGGGACTAGGCGCACCACCAGCCGGCGGGACCGGTGACGAGGGCGGTGTGGGTGGAGCAGGTGGTGGTGGTGGTGGTGGCGGCGGCGGTGTACTGCCCGGTGGAGCAGGTGGTGGCGGTGGTGGTGCGTCAGTCATGTGTTCTCCCCCAAGAACTCAGTCGACGCCGGCGCGCCGATGAGCGCACGATAGTTCTCTGTGCTGAAGCATGACGGGGAAACGGTCATACCCCTGATGCGACGAAAGACCTCAGGTTCGATTTCCCCAAAATGCCGTCCATGACGGCCATGACGCGGGGACGGTACCCAAACCATCGTGGTTCTTTGGCCACTCCGAAGGCGCCATTGAGAGCGGCGACGTCGGCGCTTGCTCCCCGTACCAAAGTTCATGAACTCGTCGAACGAAGAACCACTTGCCGTCGCGCCGCTCATAGGTGTCGCGATACAGAATGAATTGGTGGATCCAGCGCTCGCCATCTTGGATCTGCCCATGGCAATACACCTGGCCGGTGGCATGAGTGGAATCGACAATGTCGATCGCGTGCGTACCCACGTTCAGCATTGATATTCCAATTGCACCAAGCGAGTCGGCAAACGATGCCCGCAATGCCTCACGTCCAAAAGTGTCGCGACCAACACGAACGTCATCGACAAAGAGTCCAACCAGAGCGTCGAGATCGCGGGAGTCGACCGCAACGGCATACTGCGAAGCCAACTGGCGAATTTCTTCAAATGCCAACAGACGTTCGACTGTGGCGGAAAGTTCCTCTGATGCCATGCATGGAGCGTACGACGGCACGAACCGCAGCGTCCGCATTCGATGCGCCGTAATCTCCGACTATGGCCGATCGCACCCACACCACCAACGTCTTTTCTGACGGTTCGATCTCGCTTCGCCTTTATCCCCATAACGAACTCGCAGCGGTCGACATCGTCGATCAGTTATGCACTCAGGCGGCGATAGCCACTGATCACGGATTCGATGGGGTGATGACGTCAGAGCACCATGGCGGATTTGCCGGCTACCTCCCGAATCCGTTGCAAACCAGCGGCTTCCAACTCTCAGCGATGTCGAAGGGATGGGCAGCTGCGTGTCCTGTTCTGTTGCCGCTTCGGCCGGTTGCAATGCTGGCCGAGGAAGTTGCTTGGCTCGATGCGCGTTTCCCTGGTCGTGTCGGAATCGGCGTGGGCTCAGGTTCGTTGCCTCTCGACTTCGAAGCGATGGACATCGACCAAAGCACTGCGGTCGATGTCTTCAAGCGCGACCTTCCCCGCCTCGTCAGCATGCTGGCCGGCCGCGAACTTGGAGTGATCGACGGGGATCGGGCACTGCGCGATCTCACCGACCGATCAATCCCCGTCATCAGCACGGCAATGAGCAGTGCCGCTGTTCGGCGCGCCGCGAATGCAGGCGCCGGAATCATTTTTGATGGTGGCAGCAACCCTGATCGGCTGCGAACACTCTCCGATGCCTATGTCGAAGCTGGTGGCCACGCGCCACGCATTCTGATCCGCCGCGTGTGGTTGGGTTCACCGCCCAAAGAGGCGTTTGAAGCGCAGTTTGAGGTGTACCAGAGCTACTCGCCGACGGAAGCGCTTTCGCATTGGCGAGACAACGGATGGATATGTGGTGATGACGCTGCATCGCTGGCCGCCGAGCTCGCCGAAGCGGTGCGAACAACCAACTCCACGTGCCTCAACCTGCGGATCCATGCCCCCGGCATCGCTGCCGACGCGGCACGAGAGCAGATCGCTGCGCTTGGGTCCGAGGTGCTCCCTCGTTTACGAGAACTCCTCGCAAACGACTGACGACTCAGGCCTCGATGCCTTCAAGGTCTTGACGCACGAGAGTGCGGTAGAGGTCGGCGTACAAACCATCGGCGTTTAACAACTCTTCGTGGCGACCGCGCTCAACGATGCGACCTGACTCGAGAACGAGGATCTGGTCAGCTCCGGTGATGGTCGAGAGTCGATGAGCCACCACGAGCGCCGTTCGGCCTGCGAGCGCAGTGGCGAGGGCCTTTTGCACAAGCGATTCATTTTCGGAATCGAGATGACTTGTTGCTTCGTCGAGAACGACGATCGCCGGCGCTTTCAC
>JBIIGP010000085.1:0-7493 GCA_044236415.1 Acidimicrobiales bacterium
GAAGATTTCGCGCAGGTTCGAACTGCCCCAGCGGGCTGCTGCAGGATCGCTTCCCCACCGATCGTTGCAAGCACAATGTCGGGATCGTCGCGTTCGATGCGTTCAAGGAGATCATGTTGCGCCCCTTCATTAGGAGCATCGTCATCACGCGGGAGGTTCAACCAACTGGCGAGACTTGAGCCCGTGACTGCGTAGTTCGCAAAGTCGACCGCACCGAGCTGACTCGCAACCTGTGCGGCCCACGACATCTTGTTCGCCATCCCAAAATCGGCGCTGAATGAGACCTCATCGGCTGGCGAACCAGGCCCGTTCGAGCCGTTCGATGAACAGCGAGTTCCTGCGGTGGTTGCACTGCCGTCTCCAATCCACTTCGGCCGACATTCCATTGCGTCAGTGATTGGAAGCGCTGCACCAGAACGATCGATGCCAAACCCGGCAGTGACAGCGTCGCCAAACGCTCGAATCCGAAGTGACGCAGGCACCACTCGGGGCGTGGTCGTCGCAGATTGCGCCTGCGCCAGGTTCGATGCACAAATGAGCGTCGCAAACCCGAGACCTACAACAAGGGCAAACCGAAACATCGACCGTTGGCGCACGAGTTCTGACCCTACCGGCGATGACCGAAAAGAGGACAGCGCAGGCCCCATAGACTCACTCCTCGTGCCTGCCGACGACGCCCCTAACGACTCGCGTCCGGCCTATCCGCCACCTCGGCATGCCATGAGTCTGCTGGCACTTGAGTCCGAACAAGATGAATCGGGTGATGTGCGCGGCTGGATGCCTGTCACCCCATTCACTTCGACACACGACGGGATGGCCCGACTCGCCACGGTGGCGATGCTCGTTGATGCTCTCGGCGGAATGCGCTCCATCACTGCCTCCGACCCTGACTGGGCCTTCACCGCCGACATGTCGATCCATCTTCTTCCGGCAGGCCCCACCGAACTGCTTCAGGCCGACCTCCATGTTCGTCGTCGTGGACGGCGCACCCTCGTGATCGAAGCCGAACTCCTCGCCGATGGTGAGCGTCCCGCGGGATCAGCCCTTCTCACGTTCGCCGTTGTTCCCCGCCCCGAACATCTCGTGAACATCACGATCAACATGACGCCTGGCCGACGAAAGATGAATGCGAATTCGGCCCACGAGAAACTTGAGATGAACTATCTCGATGAACTCGAACTTCGCGTGAGCCAGCCAGGAATCGCATCGATTGAACTCCGACCAGTTGTCTGCAACACCGTCGGTGCGCTCCATGGTGCAGTTCACGCGTCGCTCATCGACGAAGCATCTGCATCGCTTGCTCGTTCGCTGTTCGACAGCGGCGCAGTCACGACCGACATGCACTTGGCGTACCTCGATCTTGGCCGTGTGGGACCACTCACCGCGACGGCAACCGCAATTGGTGGTCCAGCAAATGGACGGCTCACAGCATCAGTCGATGTCCACGACGGCAACGGCGCGCTCGTTTCCACTGCGACAACTGAAGTTGTTGCGTCATGAGCGGTTTCGGTAGTCCCGCAGAGATCGGCGTTGCGCAGTATCTCCTCATGATGATTGAAGAGATCGGCGACGGAACAGCCGCACTGCCACACACCGTCGGTCACTTTCCGGGAACACCCAACACACTTGATGCGGATGGGCGCCTCGGCACTGACCTGCTCACATGCATCATCGATTCCATCGGCGGGATGACTTCTGGCCTTGCCAGCCTCCCGGACTGGATCGTCACCACCAATCTCATGATTCGACGCGCGCCCGATGCGTTGACCGGTTCTCGCGGAACTGGAGAACTCACTCTCGACACACACGTACTGCGTCGAGGTCGATCATCTGTCGTCACCCGCGTTGAGGTCACTGACCTCAACGGCTCGGCGGTTGCCACGTCGTGGATGTCCTGCGCCATCCTCACGCCAGCCAATGGCCCGCCTGCGTTCAACCGCCCGGTCAAACCCGTTGAGCGCCATGTTCCCAACGAACCAATCTTTGCCGCACCCGCCCATGAGTTCTTCAACCTGTCGGCAAGCGAGACCCCCGGCGTGGTGCACCTTTCGATTGAACAACGGCTTCGAAACCCCTGGGGAATCCTCCATGGCGGTTCGAGCGCAGTGGTGCTTGATGCTGCAGCCCGAAGCCTTGTGCTTGGGCGATCGACGGTTGAGCCGACGCCCGAGGCCATCGTCACCGACCTTGCCGTTCACTATCTGAGCCCCGGCCGAGTTGGGCCCATCGTGGCCACTGCGACCTCAGTTGGCAGGAGAGGTCCGGACCATTTGGTCCGCGTTGAAGTCAGGGACCAGGGTGCCGAAGACCGCCTCATGGCCCTCGCCATGACCACGGTTCGTCAGCTCGATTGACCTGCGTTACCGACCGGTAGCAAAGCAGGCCGTCTGTCCCGTAGCGTCTCCCCCGTCAGCCGTCGGGAGGGAACCATTGTGGGAATGACATTCGAAGATGCAGTGGCGGTGCTTACCGGCCCCGGTGCACCATTTGAAATCACCGATGCCGAGGTTCTGGGTCGACCCAGCCGCATTTTCGCCAATCTCCCCCCAACACTTCGATCGCTCTTCGAAATGCTCAAACAGCGTCCAGCCGACGATGTGTACCTCGTCTTTGAAGATGAGCGCTGGACGAATGCCGAAGTGCTCGCGAGCATCAACGAAATCGCGCACGTACTCGTCGAGCGTTACGGCATCAAGAAGGGCGACCGTGTCGCCATCAATATGCGCAACTTTCCCGAATGGATTACCGCATTCGGCGCAGCAACCTCGATCGGCGCAATCGCCGTTTCGGTCAACGCCTGGTGGACCGGTCCGGAAATTGAATTCGGACTCGTAGACGCTGGCGCAAAAGTTCTCATCACCGATCGTGAACGAGTCGACCGAATTGGCGATCGACTCGCCGCACTAAACATCCACGGTCTGGTCATCCGCGCAGAAGGCGAACTTCCCGCAGGCTGCGACCATCTCGCCGATGTTGTGACACCGGGCGCGCCGATGCCGGCCGTCGATGTCGCCACTGACGATGACGCAACCATTCTGTTCACCTCCGGAACAACTGGCGTCCCAAAGGGTGCGGTTTCAACGAACCGCGCCGTGCTCTCAGGCCTGTTCGCATTTGCATGCAGAACAACAGTTGAAGCGATTCGCTGGGCTCCCGACACACCGCCTGATCCCGCAACCACCCCTGCGCCAGTCCCGCCCTGCTTCATCCTTACCGTGCCGTTGTTTCACGTCACCGGCTGCGTTCCAGTAATGCTCGGCTCTGTTGCAACGGGCGCAAAACTCGTGATGATGCACAAATGGGATCCATTGCGCGCCTTGCAGCTCATTGATCGCGAAAAGGTCACGAACTTCGTTGGCGTTCCAACGATGTCGCATGATCTCATCAGCCATCCCGATTTCGAGAAGTACGACACTTCAAGCCTGAAGAATGTTGGCGGTGGTGGCGCACCGATGGCCCCCGAACTCGTTCGCAAGATCGAAGGTTCGTTTGAGGGCAAGGCAAGCCCACAACTTGGCTACGGCCTTACTGAAACCAATGGCTACGGACCAGGCAACACTGGCCCCGATTACATGGAAAAGCCATCAAGCACTGGTCGCGTCGTACCGATCATGCAGGTAAAGATCGTTGATCCCAACGATTCCGAGCAGCCCAATGGTGAAGTTGGCGAAGTCTGTCTTGCTGGCCCAATGCTCATTCGTGGGTATTGGAATCGTCCCGAAGCAACTGCCGAAACCATTCGTAACGGCTGGCTTCATACTGGCGACCTTGGCTACCTCGACGATGAAGGATTCCTGTACGTCGTCGATCGCATCAAAGACATGGTGCTTCGCGGCGGCGAGAACGTCTATTGCTCCGAGGTTGAAGCGGCGATCTTTGAATACGAAGGCATTCACGAGGTTGCGGTCTTTGGACTTCCCCATGACCGACTCGGCGAAGAAGTCGTCGCTGCAGTTCACCCAACGCCTGGAACCTCGATTGATCTCGATGAACTCTCCGCGTTCCTCGCCGAACGGATTGCGCCGTTCAAGATCCCTTCGCAGTGGTACATCCGTGAAGAACCACTGCCCCGAGGCGCAACGGGCAAGATCCTCAAACGAGAAATCCGCGATCGCATCCTCGACGGCAACTTCTAGGTTGCCTCATAGAAACGCATCGTTGCGTTTCTCACTGCAGACGCGACAAAGGCCTCCACAATGTGGAGGCCTTTGTACGTTCCCCCCGGAACAACTACGGGCCGCAATGGCCCACCATTCAGGCTGGTCGACGAGTGTTCAACTCGGTGACGTTGTCGTGCATGATCATCTTTTGCACGGCAGGTGAGAACTCCTTGAGTTCGTCGGCGTAATCAAGTGGTTCCGGCATGCCTTCGATGTGCGGCCAATCGGATCCGAAGATCACTCGATCGGAACCCATGAGTTCGACAACCTCATGGACATCGTCTTCCCAGAACGGATTGATCCAGATGTTGCGGCGGAAGGTTTCCGAAGGCTGCTCGGTGAACCAGCCCGGCATCTTCTTCGCTGTGTTGTCGAGCTTCTTGAGCAGACCGCGAAGGAACCCTGAACCGTTTTCAACTGATGCGACTCGGACGTTCGGGAAACGATCGAGCATCTTGTCGCAGACAAGCGAACCGAGGAAGTCCTCGATGGGACGATCAAACATCGTGGCCATACGCAACGGCTGCGGGCGTGACTGCTGACCGAATCCAGCGGAGAATCCGTTGTCTTCGCCGTAGCCATGCGAGTTGTAGCCGGAGTCGCCAGCGTGCGCCACAACTGTGATGCCCGATTCGTTCACGAGACCCCAGAACGGATCAAACATTGGATCTGCAGGGGAACGCTGGCCATCGACGGTGGTCGGTGCGGCCGGGCGCATAACAACTGTGGTTGCGCCGTTGTCGAGCGCGAACTTGAGCTCATTCACTGCCCAATCAACATCAACAAGCGTGATGTACGGAGCGGTGAAGATCCGGTCCTTGTGGTTGAACGACCAGTCTTCGAGCATCCACCGGTTGAACGCAGTGAATACCTGCATCACTGCCCACGGATCTTTGTGGAGCGGTTCTTCGTAGATCATGCCGAGCGTTGGGAACAGCCAGCACTTTTCAAGACCATGCTCATCGAGCGTCGCAATACGTGCGTCCTTGTCGCGATACGCAGGACGGATTGGTTCACGCTGCTTCAGAAGTTCGATCGGGTTTTCGTTATTCGGGTTGCCGCGGAAGTAATCCTTGAGCACACCAGGAAGCGCAACCGGATCGAACGTCGGGTTGACCACTGCATGGCTGACCTTGCCGCCAATGACGTGGTACTGACGGCCGTTGATCGTGCACCACTCAATGGTGCGTGATGCAGTACGAGGATCGAGATGCCGGGTGAAGGCATCGACGGCCTCGTAGTAGTGGTTGTCGCAGTCGAAGACGGGGAAGTCGAGTTCGGTCATAGGGACCAATCTACGACACAACAGGCTCCTCTGACAACCTTATGTAGTACGACGTTGCCGCATTCGCCCATTGGCTGAACTGGCGCTGAAAGACCTTCCGAGCCCGGGTCCCGATCCAGTCCTCAGGGAGCAATTCGGGGGGCAACGATGGGTCGACGCTCAGGATATGCCTCCACTCATGCGCCATACGGGTCCGGAGGGCAAAAGCTTCGGCGTCATCGGCCGGCACCGCAGTTTCGAATCGATCAACGAACGCCTCATGCGCCGCAGCCGCAGTCTCGAGATCCCAGGCCATGGCCACCACCTCGGCCGGGGTCTCGGCGCCCTCAACGGTGGTGGCGTGGAACAGCAATGCCTCGTCTTGGAGTCCGCAGGCCGTGAGAACAACCTCGGCCCCTTCTCGCGACCCCTCGCCCACCGCCACCCACGTTCCGGTGCCAAGCGTGCCGAAACCTTCAAAGTCGAGGCCCACTGCCAATCGTTCTCGTGACTCTCGATCAAGTGCAGTGCCGGTGAGCGTCAGCAGCAAGAACGTTCCGTCCCACGTCTGATCGGCGACGATCGAACGTTGCACGCGGGGCACCGCCGAGCCGATCATGCGGCGACCGGAACTCGTGAGCCGCCATCGGGTGTAGCGACCAATAGATTCGCCTTCGAGCCACCCGTCAGTTGCTGTTCGGTTCACCGCTTGGCGCGCTGCCCGGGATTCGATGCCGAGAGCTTCAAGCGCGCCGACCAACGTCGCTGTCCACACCGGCGTGTCATTCGGGCCAACCCATTGGCCCAAGACGCTAATGAGAAGCGATCGCGCGCTCGGGCCTCCATCGGCCCGACGACGAGTTGCAGTAGCAACAACCATTACGGAAGATCGCCCTCAATCTCACTCGGTGAAATTCCGAGGTAGCGCTCAAGCGCAAGTTGGTTGTTCAAAATACGACTTTCCTCTTGCGACAGCGTGATGCGCGAAAAACCTGGTTGATGCAATCCTCGCTGTGCGGTTCGCAACATGTCGAAGTCTTGGTTGAAGACGGTTCCGAAGGCCATGGAATCAAGCGGGACTTCAAGTTTCATCGGCTTGTTGCGCGGCGCGCTCGCTCCAACTCGATCAAAATTGAAGATGTCAAGCCAGCATTCATCGGTCGTATCGCCCGGGCGAGTGCGAAGAACTGAAAGAAGGTCTGGATGAAGCAAGACCGTGATGTTTGGAAACACGTTGTGCTGATCCATCATCATGATTTGCACATCGGTGTACTCGGAAAGATCAACACCCTTTGCGGCCTGCGCTTCGCGCACGCACTTGGCCATGACCTCGAAAAGATTTGAGTCCTCAGGAATCGCCGGAACTGGACCAGGCGCTGCGGCATCGAGCCCCGCGCGGGCCGAGTACACCGAGGCGAATGCTTCCCACACCTCTTGATCGGTCGGCGTGGGACGAATTCGCGGAGACGGAACGCCGTAAAGCTGACGGCTGCGACCGACATGGTCCCAGAACACCTGATGGTTATCGAGGTCAGCGAATACCTTGAGCAACTCAGGATGCAATCCCTGCACGTGATAGGTCTCGCTGAATCCATCGGCTGCGGTTTTCCAATTCGCCGGGACCTTCACACTGATTTCAAACCGGCAATGGAAATCGTCCATTTTGAGATACGCCGCATCTGCCGGAGCACCGCCCAAATACGTGGCGAGGCCCATCGCGTTCGTATCGAAGTTCACAAAAACGAGCGGCCCCCACGTGTCGACCAGAACCGGAGAAAGACCGTAGGCATCGTTGTCGATGACACCGAAATCTCGGCGGCTCGGGATCTCGCTCAAAGAACCATCAAGGTTCCAGCACCAGCGATGAAAGCCACAACGAAGTTCTGTTCGGCCTGTGCCCGAACCTGTGCAAAGTTCAATTCCCCGATGCATGCAGACGTTCTGGAAGGCACGAAGGACGCCGTCTTGATCACGAAGAATGATCGCCGACAATTTTCCAACAGAGAATTCGACCCAGTCGCCTGGATCGCACACAGCATCGATCGTTGTTGCCAATTGCCAAACCCGCG
>JBIIGP010000086.1:0-7489 GCA_044236415.1 Acidimicrobiales bacterium
GAGAAGAACATTTACGCGTGGCATGTTGGCCACAAGGCGATGCACCGCACCGCGGGCGAAGTGCTCTTTGCGCTACCCCGAGCCGAGATTGAGGTCGAGGTTCATGTTCGGACCACCGTGCGCACATTCGAGGTTCTCCATGCCTCGGCATCTGAAAAGTGGGAGTTCGAGGGCAACTATGTGGGCGGCCATGTGCAGCCACTGCTGGATGCCCTCAACGCCGTAGAAACCACAGAGCCCTAACCAATCTGGCGGACGAGGGCTTGCCCGAATACGCCAAATGCGGGGTGTGACGTAACGTCTGATCTGACCTCAACGGTTGCACGGATGAAGCCAGCGTGGCTGGGTTCGCCCGTTTTTACCCGTCCTGTTTCGATCAGAGTCCCTCATGTCCTCACGCCTACTTCGAGTGCTTGTCCTCTGTGTGGCACTGCTCGTTCTGGTTGCGGGTGGAGGATTCTGGATAACAGCACGACCAGGACCAAACTTGTCGGTAGGAGACGCGCCGACAGAGGTTGCTGCCCCGACGACGCCCACGACCGAAGTCGACAAGTCGTTGGCGCCGAACGATCCGTTACCGCCTGTTGCCCCAGTAGAGCGAGTTGCGCCAGAAGTTGATGCAGCAATCGCAGCGACGGGTACGACTGAAGTACTCGTGGTTTTCGATGCACAGATTTCAGGAACTGACGACGAGAAGCGTGCACAAGTGCAAGCGGGGATCGATTCGATCACCGAATCGTTACCAGAGGGAAGTTGGTCGGTTGCTGGTGAGACCCCAACGGATCCAACTGCCAATTTGATCATCGACGCGCGTGCACTCTCCGTCCTGCAGCAACGCCCGGGCATTCGGCGTGTGCAATCGGCGTTGCATGAGTTCTATCCAGCCGAAGTCTCAAGTACGGAAGAGCTTTCGAGCGAACTTGGCGTGAGTGCCAATCTGGCAACGATGGGCGCGAGCACGCCGGTAACTGGCGCATGGGCGTCTGGATTCAAAGGTGCCGGAAAGACGATCGCCGTGCTCGATACTGGCGTTCAGACCGATCATCCGTTCTTGATGAACGGGACGGTGCAGAAAACCGTTGGTGAAGCATGTTTCGCTTCGGCGTTCGGTTATTCAACGACATGCCCAGGTGGAGCCCCGATGGGCGTGAATGAGCCCTCGAAGGTTGGCGCCGGTGCTCCGTGTCCGGTTGACATTGTCATTGGGACGCAGAAGGAATGCACTCACGGGACACACGTTGCCGGAATTGCCGTTGGTGGAAACGGAACGGGGAACTCTGGAATTGCCCCAGAAGCGTCGCTGATTTCGATACAGGTGTTTTCCTATAAGTACGCAACAAGTCGCATCACCTCAAATACCGGAGACATCGATGACGCACTCCAGTGGCTCTACAACCGTCGTGCAGATTTTCCCGGACTCACGGCGGTCAATCTCAGTCTTGGCGATGGACTGCTGTACACAGGTTTTTGTGACGTAACTGAGGCGAGCACCTACAGCAAAGTGCAGCAATTGCTCAACGTCGGAATCGTGACCGTTGTTGCGGCTGGAAATGAATCGCGCACCACTGGGGTGTCGGCGCCGGCGTGTCTTTCCAACGTCGTTACGGTTTCGGCGCTCACTGGCGGATCGGGTGCGGATCTGCGGGCGAGTTATTCAAATATCGGACCACAAGTAAATGTCTTTGCGCCGGGAACGCTGACGTCATCGATCCCCTGCGATGGAATCGTGGCCATGGCAGGAACCTCGATGGCAACGCCAGCGGTGTCGGGCGCGATTGCACTTCTCCGACAGGGGACAGTGGGCGCCACCGTTGCGTTGCTTGAGGATTCTGGCGGACTGGTTGCTGGTTACTCGCAATCAAGCGTGAAGCTCAACAACGCGATTATCGGACTGCCGGGACCAACCGGGCCAGTGAGCGGCGTTGCTTCAGGATCGCAAGTCGCAGTTTCGTGGACGGCAGGATCACCAGGGTCGGGAACGCTGAGTAGTTACACGGTGACGGCTGCGCCGGGAGGCCAGTCCTGCACGACCTCGGGGCTTACGTGCACAGTCACCGGGCTTGATCCTACGAAGCCGTATGTCTTTACGGTCGTTCCCACTGGAACAAGTGGTGTCGGGCCAGGGCGGTCATCGGCAGCGCTTCCAATGCCGAATGTGCCTGCTGCGCCTGCGGACTATGTCCCACTGACTCCTGCACGATTTCTTGATACGCGTTCTATGGCAGCCGGTGCAAGAACATTTGACGGAAATGATCTTGGCTGTGGTGCGATTGGTCCAGGTTTGGTGAATGTGCGCACGCTTGCCATTGAGGGGCGTGCCGGTATTCCGAGTACTGGGGTCGATGCAGTTGCGGTGAACGTCACAGTTGTATCGCCAACAGCTTCGAATTACGTCACGGTCTATCCGAGTGGTACGCCAAAGCCCAATGCGTCGAATATCAATTTCGTCGCGGGTCAGACCATCCCGAATATGGCGATCGTGAAACTCGGAAGCGATGGCAGAATCGCCATTTACAACGAGGGTGGATCAACGCAAGTGATCGTGGACGTCGTGGGTTGGTTCCCCGATGGGTCCGACTACACCGGCGTGGAACCGCAACGATTGTTGGATACGCGTTCGTGTGGTCTGTGCGACACGATTGATGGTCTGTACGAAGCGACTGGAGCACTTACCGCTCAGCAGACATTTCTTCTACCGGTCGTGGGTCGCGGAACGATCCCGCTCACCGGAGTCGGGGCGGTTGCTCTCAATGTCACGGTGGTGTCTCCGACCGCGTCGAATTATCTGACCGTGTACCCATCAGGTGCGGCGCAGCCTGTTGCCTCAAATCTCAATTTCTCTGCAGGTCAAACGATCGCGAACATGGTGATCGCGAAAGTCGGAAACGACGGCAAGATCGCCATTTTCAACAAAGCAGGTGCAACCGAGGTGGTGGTTGACGTTGTCGGGTGGTTCCCCAGCGTCTCTGAATACACCGGCATCGTTCCGCAACGGTTTATGGATACGCGCTCATGTAGTGGCTGCGACACCATTGACGGCCAGAACGAAGGACTTGGCCCTCTTGCGCCAGCTCAGGCGTATCCACTGCAAATCACTGGTCGGGGATCAATCCCATCTTCAGGCGTGGGCTCAGTAGCGCTGAACGTCACGGTTGTTGGGTCCACTGCGAGCAACTATCTCACCGTCTATCCGTTTGGCGCAGCGCAACCGACCGCGTCGAATCTGAACTTCGTGGGAGGACAGACGATCGCAAATATGGTGATCGTGAAACTTGGGACTGGTGGAAAGATCACGCTCTTCAACAGAGATGGATTCACGCCAGTGTTGGTCGATGTTGTGGGCTGGTTCCCGAGTTAGGAACTCGATCAATCGCTACAGCCAGTAACCAGTGACGTCGATGATGAACTGGGTGGCACCGCCGCTTCCGTTGACGACGGTGATTTCGCGAGAGGCGTTGAGAGTCAGCGAGATGCCGTTGGCAAGCACCTGCCCACTCGCGCTCCAGTTGATTGTGGAAGCCGCGACGGCGGTCGTTCCTCCGGGATTCACGGCGAGATAGCCGGCGCCGACAGTGTCGACCACCGTTACATTTGCGAAGACCGCAGTTGCCCCGGCAGGTACAAAGTTGGAGGTTACGAGTGTGCCGTTGACGTCGTAACGATTCGCGACCGAAATGGTGCGGTTCTGTAAACTGCTGAGTACTCCGTTTTGCGGGTACGTGCTGAGCCGCGAGTCGTACGCGCGCGCAGGGGTTACCGCGTAGAACGAACCTGCGCTCGTGGGTGCAGAGAGCGTGCGCCACTTGCCCGGGGTGCCGCTTTCGACGCAATACCAAAGCACGCCACCTGGACCGCGAGTCATTTCTCCAGCTTCGTAGGCATGGCCCGATGCGGCAGTCGGTGCAAACGTTGTTGCCCCAAGCAAAAGCGCTGAGTAGGTGCCAGTGGTAATCGTTCCGATGTTTCCGCCACTGGCTTCAACAGCGACACCCAGAGCCGAGCTGAATTGTCCACCTCTGCCGGTTGAAGATGAATCGCCGCGGACCGCTGCACCAGCGGCGGATTCGCCCCAGACGCCGGTTCCGCTGCTCGTCGCGATGCCTTGAACGGCGATTGAACCCGATTCGCCGCGAACCCCAGTGCTCGACGTGGAACCGACCCCTCGGACCCCATAGAGCCCATTTGTTCCGCTTGCTTCGCCATGGACTCCTGAGACTCCGCCACCGGATGCTGCTCCCCAAACTCCGGCTCGGGTACCAACGCCGAAAACTCCAATGGAATTTGTAGAGAACGCACTCGCGCTAACGCCGATTGAATTGGAATAGTTTGCGGTCGCTTCAATCGCGTTCTGTGAGACATCGGTCGTATCTGCCTTGACTGCGGGGCTTCCTACTGCGGTCACCGCTGGGTTGCCATCGAATGTGCCGGATGCCGCAGCGACTGGAGTCGCAGCGGCGACAAGCGCTGTTCCTCCTGCGAGTGCTCCTGCTGCGACGATGCCGGCGGTGCGTAACGCGTGACGACGAGAAACAGCATCGGTTCCGTCAACGTCGACGGTGGGTGTTGTGGTTGATCGCGCAGGCGTTTTTGCTGTCGGTGCCCGTTCAGCGACCTGGGCCCGGAGCGTGGTGAATTCGGCTCGAAGTTCACGCAGCTCAGCAAGGACGTCGGAGAGTTGTGGTTCTGACATGGTCGCCCCATTTCACGGGCGGAGGCTGTCTCTGCCCAATTCCGGAGACAGTAACGCGTCATGCTCTTGGAACGCGGCCAAAATACGCGTCGAGACGACAGATTTTGAGGGAGTTCGCTAGAGCCAGTAGCCGAAGACGTCGATGAGGAAATCGGTGGAACCAGGGCCGCCGGCAATCACGGTGACTTGGCGAGCATTGTCGAGGGTGAGACTCACGCCATTTGATTGAGTCTGATTGCTCGTTCCCCAATTGATGGTTGACGCACTCACCGTCGTTACGCCGCCAGGGTTGATGGTGAGATAGCCGGCGTCGACTGTGTTGACGACTGCGACATTCGCAAAGACAGCGGTGGCGTTAGCGGGGATGAAGTTCGCGTTGGTGACTGCTCCGGTAGTGATGTTGCGTTGTGCAGCAACCGAAAGCATCCGAACTCCACCAGAGGAGAGGGGCCCGGGAGAAGGTTGCGCGCACCGACTGTCGTAGACGCGCCCAGGAGTTACGGGGTGATAGGCACCTGCAGTTGTTGCGCCGGAAAGTTGTCGCCAGGTTCCGGGTGTTCCGCTCGTAACGCAGTACCAAAGTGCACCAGCGTTATCGACGACGAGTGCACCTCGGGTGTACGTGCGGTTGATCGATGGCGGTGGTCCGCTGGCGCTCAGTCCCAATTGTGTCGTGACGATGGTTCCGGCGATCGTTGCTCCGATCGGTCCTGAGAACGAGCCACCCGATCCGCTGCTTGTGCTGTCGGCAACGCCGCGCACGCCAGCGGTTCCTGCCGATGTGGCCGTGCCCACAACTCCGATCGTTCCGGTTCCGTCGACACCGAACCAGTTGGGATTCGTGCCCGCAATTGCGGCGCTTGTTTGCGACGACGTCGATGCGGTAATCGCAGAGCCAGATACCGAGGTCGCCGCGACGCCAGACCCAGTCGTTGCATCGGCGGTGACTGCGGGATCCCCGGTGAAGTTTCCCGAAGCTGCAGCCGCTGGTCCGGCGCTGGCAATAGTGGCGATGCCGCCAGCGAGCGCGCCTGCGGCGACCACACCTGCACTGCGCAACGCGTGACGCCGCGAGATCGCTGTTGCTGGTCGCAGCTGATGGAGTTCGTCGCGCAACTGAGCGATTTCCTGACGCAATGCGTCGAGTTCGGTCTCGGACATGGGTTCCACCCCCTGTATGTAGATGGCCCCCCACCATCGTTTCCGGGAGCGTAGGACCGAGATTCACTGAAGGGAAGAGGGCGCTTGCCGTATCGAACGTATGTTCGATACGGTGGGGTCATGGAGTCGGAGTCCTATGCAGAACTGCATTGCCATTCTCAGTTCAGTTTCCTCGACGGTGCCAGCACGCCCGAAGCGCTGGCCGCCGAAGCGATGCGGCTTGAACTGAGCGCGCTCGCCCTTACCGACCACAACGGGTTCTACGGCGTTGTTCGTTTCGCCGAGGCGGCTCGTGCTGTCGGATTGCCCACAATCTTTGGGGCCGAACTCACCTTGGGGCGCACGGCACCGCCAGTGGCCGACCCCGACCCAGGCTCAGCGGCCGGTGAATCACATCTCATCATTCTTGCTCGCAATCCCCGCGGCTATGCGCTGTTGGCGCGTGCGCTGAGCGAAGCGCAGTTGCGGGGCGAGAAGGGCGCACCGCGCGCGTCGCTTGCTGAACTGTGTGCGCTTGGTGGCACGGCGGCACCGGCGGCCGATCGCAATCACTGGTTGGTGCTCACGGGCTGCCGCAAAGGCGCCGTTGCTTCCGCGTTGGAACATCACGGTCCTGCGGCAGCGGCCGATCAACTCGCGTTACTCGTCAACGTATTCGGGCGCGACAATCTCGCAGTTGAGTTGTGGGATCACGGTCATCCGCTTGATTCAGTTCGTAACGACGCGTTGATGCAGATCGCGCTACGGGGCGATGTCGATCTTGTTGCAACGACCAACGCGCATTACGCAACGCCAGCAGAACGTCCACTCGCAACTGCGTTAGCCGCAGTGCGTTCTCGTCGCAGTCTCGACGAAATTGATGGTTGGCTACCGGCGGCTGCTGGTGCGCATCTTCGGTCAGGTTTCGAACAAGCCCGAAGGTTTGCTCGTTATCCCGGTGTGGTGGAACGAGCGGGGGAGTTGGGTCAGGCCTGCGCGTTCGATTTGAAACTCGTGGCGCCCAACCTTCCGCCATTCCCATGTCCCGATGGGCTCGATGAAATGGGGTACCTACGGCGCCTGACCGAACGCGGCGCCGAACGTCGTTATGGACCTCGTCATCGTGAACGCGTTGCCGGGGCTTGGGCGCAGATTGATCACGAACTCTCCGTCATCGAACAACTCGGGTTCCCCGGTTACTTCCTGATCGTTCACGACCTTGTCGATTTTTGTCGCCGCAACGACATTTACTGCCAAGGTCGTGGCTCAGCCGCCAACTCCGCAGTGTGTTTCGCGTTAGGTGTCACGAAAGCCGACGCCATCGAGTTGGGTTTGCTGTTCGAACGGTTTCTTTCGCCTGAACGCGATGGTCCACCCGATATCGATATCGACATCGAATCTGGTCGACGCGAAGAAGTCATTCAGTACGTCTACCAACGTCATGGTCGTCACTACGCCGCACAGGTTGCCAACGTCATTACCTATCGGCCGCGTTCGGCAGTGCGCGATATGGCAAGTGCGCTCGGGTATGCGCCCGGTCAGGCCGATGCATGGGCCAAAAATGTCGATCGTTGGGGTTCGCTCATCACCCAACTTGAAGACAACGCCAACACGGTTGCGCCTGAACCCGATTCCGACGCCATTCCGCAAGCTGTCGTC
>JBIIGP010000087.1:0-7462 GCA_044236415.1 Acidimicrobiales bacterium
GTCGTGGATTCCACATTTGCAACGCCGTTTGCACAACGTCCGCTCGAATTCGGAATTGACCTCGTCGTTCATTCGGCCACGAAGGGCATCGCTGGCCATAATGACGCAACAATCGGTGTTGTTGCGGGGGCTGCTGACTACATCGACTGGCTGTATTCCTTCGCCGTGATTCAGGGTGCAGTTGCATCGCCGTTTGACGCCATGAACGCTTTACGCGGTCTGCGTACGTTGGGCGTTCGTCTCGAACGTCAGAGTAAGAACGCTGGAGAACTGGCTCGTTTTCTTGAAGTGAACCCAAAAGTTGCCTCTGTTCGATGGCCCGGTCTTGCATCGCATCCGCAATACGAACTTGCGCAACGACAACTCGATGTTCCTGGTGGGCAATTGGCGTTTGAACTCGTTGGTGGACTCGATGCCGGCCGCACGTTCGTTGAAGCGGTGCAGATTGCGCAGTTGGCAACCTCGTTGGGCGGGCCTGAAACGCTTGTTACCCATCCTGCATCAACGACGCATGTTGGCCTGAGCTCCGAAGAACTCGAAGCCGCCGGTATTCAGCCATCGACGATTCGTGTATCGGTTGGTCTGGAGCATGCGGACGACCTCATCGCCGATTTCGCGCAAGCCATCAACCAGATCAAGTAGTCGTCATGCCGGAGATGCTCGAAATCGAGATCTACCGGCGAGCTGCTGCAGCATCGTTGGGCCGACGCATCGTTGCAGTTGATGCTCCTGACGCTTGGTTTCTCAAAGGCGGCACCGATCAAGCCGCAGTCATTACTGCGTTAGTCGGCCGCACATTTGTGAACGATCGTCGTCGAGGAAAGTTGTTATTGCTCGACACAAGCGATCACGGCCCAACGCTTGGACTTCGTTTTGGGATGACAGGTGTGTTGGAACTCGATGGTGTTGATGCGATCGACGGACTTGAGTATTCGAGTCATCGCAAAGATCCGGCATGGGAACGATTCGTGGTGCACTTCGAAGGTGGTGGCGCTCTGCGATTGCGCGACCCGCGACGGCTCGGCGGAGTAGAGCTTGATCCCGACGAAGAGCGACTCGGCCCTGATGCGGGCGATGTTTCGCTCGCGCAACTCACGTCGATCCTGGCCAATAGCAACGCGCCGCTGAAAGCTCGGCTCATGGACCAGGCCCGCATCGCCGGGCTCGGCAACTTGCTTACCGATGAAACGTTGTGGCGAGCGGGCCTGGACCCAGCTCGAGCTGCTGGTTCGCTGAATGGTGACGAGGTTGCAGCATTGCGGAAATCGATGCGCTCCACATTGAGGGTGTTGGGCCGGCGAGGCGGATCACATATGGGTGACCTGCAGGACTCCCGCCATCGAGGCGGCACCTGCCCAACCGACGGGGCGGTGCTGTTGCGACGCACGATCGGTGGCCGAACCACCTATTCCTGCCCGCAACATCAGCGCTAAGCAGCGAACGCGTCGGATCACCGACCAAGTCAGAAGACAGCGCCGGTCTAGGGTTGAGCACGTGATGCGCCCGTCCACCCCCCGCCGAGCCACTGTTGCTGCTCTTGGTGGCACCGTACTGCTGCTCATGGTCGCAATGTTTGGCATCGGAGTGGGGCCTGCAGGGGCAGAAGATCCGCCACCGCCGACGACGACAACCACTGAAACTCCGGCGCCGACAACGACAACCACTGCAGCTCCAGCGCCAACGACAACCACCCAAGCCCCACGGACCACGACGACGCAGCGCAACACCACGACCACGCAGCGGTCGACGTCAACGAGTTCGACCTCAACGACCTCCAGTACCTCGACGACTTCATCGACGACCACCACAATTGCGGCAGCGGCTGGCCCGTCTTCGTCTGACACCTCGGGCGGCTCAAGTTCGCCGTTCTGGTCCAGTGGCCGAAAGATCGCGGTGATCGTGACGCTGTTGCTCCTTGCCGCCGTAGGTATGTCGGTCCTTACCTACTTCTATTGGCGAGCAACGCGCCCCGGTGGCGCTGGGTCTGATGGCAAGGGTGCCGGTGGCGACGACACCGGAATCGGGAACATTCCCGACGCGACGGGTCCTGTAGGCCCAGTGAGCCCGATGTTGGCCGAAGCGTTGCGTCCGGATCCTTTCGTGACTCGCGACGATCTCGGCTTGCTCTGATCTAGCGTTGGGCCATGGCCGACGCACTTGATCTCGACGCAATGCTTGAACGATTCCGCGACCGCGCAGCTGCGGTGAAGAATCGCAATCTTCCGCCCATTGGTGGCGATGAGCGGGCCCGCTTCATTGAGCAAGCGCAGAATGATTTCCAAGACTTCGCCATCATTGGCGATGCAACCGCCACAATCGACGACGGTGTTCTCACGCTCACTATCGATCTCCGTCCCAAGGGCTGAGCGGTAGACCTCGTGAGCACTCGTTTTGATGAAGCGTTCGCTGCGATCGATGCAGCGAACGCGGATGATCCCTTCACCGTCACTTATATGGTCGACGGCGTCGAGGTCACTCGACCGAAGGAACTCGCACACTCGGAATTGATGTGCGAATGGGTAAAGACGCTTGATCCCGAAGCAGACGACGCGCAGCTACTTGCTGCACGTGCTCATCATCTTCGCCGGTGGGCCTACCCGCGTACCGAACAGCCCGAAGGTCGCGCTGGCTATTTGAAATGGCGCACCGAAGCTCGCAAACGTCATGCCGTATTGGTGGGGGAGATCCTCACTGGTGTCGGATACGGCACCGATGGCGATGACACCATCGAACGCGTACAGGCGTTGGTTTCGAAACAAGGTCTTGGCAAAGGCGGTCTTGCCGATGTCGATGGTCGGTCGCCTGCGGTGCAGGTGCACGAGGACTCGTTGTGTCTGGTGTTCTTGCAGACGCAGTTCATTCCTGTCACCACTCAACTTGGTGACGAGAAGATGATCGACGTGCTTGTGCGCACGGTTCCCAAGATGGGTCCCCGAGGCCAGGGCGCGGCGTTGGCCCTCGATCTTGACCCCCACTGCGCATCGCTGGTCGCTGCGGCCCTCGAACGGCTTTCGGCGGCGTCCTAGCCGCTCGGTTTTTCCCTCAACGCCCGCCATTGGTAGGGTGTTCTCTTCTGCGGACGTGGCTCAGCTGGTAGAGCATCACCTTGCCAAGGTGAGGGTCGCGAGTTCGAATCTCGTCGTCCGCTCCATAAGAAAGGCCCCGGCTCCGGCCGGGGCCTTTCTTTTAGGTATGCAGGCCAACCTCACGGACAGTGACATATGGCCGAATTCGTCTGGTCCCAAGGGGCGCTTGGGATCGCTCCTTCAAATATGACAGTTTCATGACGAATGGGTTGCGATTCGCAATGGGGCCGTGTTTGACTTGTCATCTCATGACGACCCCGCGCCGAACGTTTCGTTCCGTTGTCCGATTGCGCACGCTGGCCGTGATGCTTGGGCTTGCTGTTGTTACAGGCCTTGTCGTACAGCCTGTGGGCGCTGACCAGCTTTCCGACAAACGAGCCGAGGCCACCAAGATCGCCGCTCGTCTGAGCGAACTCGACGCTTCCATGATGGAAGTCAATGCCCGCTTCGAGGCCGCCAACTTCAAACTCCACCAGGCCGAAGCCGCCGTGGCTGAAGCCCGTCGCATGGCCACCATCACCAAAGCTGAGATGGAAAAGCGTGCCGGTGAACTTCGTGGCTATGCCGTGCAGGCCTACAAGGGCGGCACAGACGGTCCCGAAGCCGATGCGTTGCTCACTGCCGATGCATCCTCGGGGGTCATCTCCAAGACCTACATGTCCTCGCTGTCCGGCAATCGTCAGGACTATGTCGATGCGTTGAATGCGGCTCGCACGCAAGCAGAAGAGGATGTAACTCGTCTCGCCCAGGCCGAGGCAGAAGCCAAGGCCAGCGCGGAAGAGATCGAAGCTGCCCGCAATCAGGCAAAAGCCCAGCGCGATGAGCAGGCAGCGCTGAATGCCAAGGTGCAGGGCGAAGTCGCCGAATTGGTGCGGCGAGAACAAGAAGCAATCCGAGCCGCTGCTGCAGCAGCGGCCGCAGCCCGCCGTAGCGCCAGCGCTGGATCAAGTTCTCGCAGTTCGAGCCAGGTGTCGGTCAACGTTCCTCCCGCAAACGGTTCTGTCGCCAACGCCGCAATCCGTGCGGGTCTGACCAAGGTCGGAAGTCCTTATGTCTGGGCGGCTGGTGGTCCGAACGCGTTTGACTGCTCGGGCTTTACTCAGTGGGCCTTTGGCCAAGCTGGCATCCGCCTCCCGCATTACAGCGGAGCGCAGTACGCCATGACGACCCGTATCTCTGCCTCGCAACTTCAGCCGGGAGACCTTGTGTTCTGGGGTGGCAGCGGTTCGGCCCACGTGGCCATCTACATGGGCAACAACCAACTGGTCCATGCCTTTGGCTCTGGTGGTGTTGATGTCACCGCACTTGACGGTTGGTGGATGCCGCCCTCGGGCTATGGCCGCCTCAATCTCTGAGGCTCAACCCATTCCATAGGTACGGTTGTGGTCCGTGCCTGACATGACCGAATCTTCTGAAGATGTCGACGCGCCCATCGAGGCCGCGTCGACGTTTTCGTTGTGGTGCGAGCGCCTGGCCTACGCGTTGCTCGCTGCGGTCGTTGCGACCTCTGCGTGGAAGGCAGCGACGCTCGATTGGAAGGCGGCCGGCGATCTTTCGGTGATCCGCCTACGAGCACTTGATGTCGGTACGTCGAATACGCCGCTGGTCGGCCCCTATTCGAGGTTCCAATGGAATCATCCGGGGCCGTCACTTTCGTTTGCGTTCGCTCCATGGGTTCGATTGTTCGGAAGTTCTGGAGTTGGGATTTTGATTGGCGCGTTTGTTGCCAATCTCGCCGCGATGTTTGGCGCTGCGTGGGTCGCGCGTCGTTCGTCGAAGGTGTTGTTCTTTCTCACATCGATCGTGCTCGCTGCATTCGTGCTGTTGGCACAACCGGGCGAGTTATTTAACCCGTGGAACCCCTACGTCGTCGTCCTGCCATCGTTTGCAGCACTCATTGCCGCATGGGGGACCGTTCGTGGTGACCGAGTCGGAGCGGTGGTGCTGGTCATCTCTGCGAGTTTCGCGATTCAAGGACATATCGGCACCGCGCCACTGAGCGTGCTTGCGTTGTTGATTGGCGGCGGGGGGTTGCTCTATGCGATTGCTCGCTCTGCGGATGAAGAGCGTCGAGGATTTGTAAAGACATCGCTCATCGCTGCTGGGGCGATGTTCGTCTGCTGGATTCCGCCCCTGTTGGATCAGTTCTTCGGTACCGGGAACCTTGCGCGACTCGTGAGATTTCAGTTCACTGCCGGTGAACCGTCGGCTGGCATGCGTTTCGCCCTCGACCAACTAACTCGTTTGCTGACTTTTCCGCCGGGGCGTCAAGTCGGGTTCAATCTTGATGTAGGGACCGGACCTGTGGTGCCGTGGATGGCGATCATGCTGCTCGCCGCCACTGTTGTGGCGTGGAAGAGGGGGTGGCATGACCGGTTACAACTCACACTGCTGGCTTGGCTGTCGATAGTTGTGACTGGCCTCGCCCTTTCGGGCATCAAGGGCATCGCTTTTCCGTACGTGTTTCGTTGGTCCTGGGCAATGGTCCTTGTTGTCTGGATCGCGTGTGCGTGGGTTGGCGTTTCGTTGTTGCTCGAGTTTGCGTCGGTGCGTCGATGGTTCACCGCTGGTGCATCTCTTGTGCTTGCAGGACTTTTGGGATCGCTGCTGATCTTCGGAGTGAGTTTCCAGACGCTTCAAGGCTGGGATGAGCAACTGCGTGTGTACGAACCGTTGATTCCGCCCACTCTCGACGTGCTGCAAGACGCGCCGAAGCCGGTGATGGTCGTGACATATCTGAATATGGCTGATGGGACGGTGGCAAATGAACTCATTGCGCGCGGCGATGAACTCGGTCTTGACCTTCGTCGTACTCCTGAACTCACATTCATCTTTGGCTCGAAGCGCTCGATTGATCCAGCGAATGCAAAGAGCGAACTGGTCCTGGTGACGAGGGGAGAGTTTGAGCGGTACCGCAATGATGCGCGGTTCACGCTGATTGCGCATTTCGATCCGTTCACTGCCGAAGAGCGCTCGGAGTACGACGCTTTGTTCGCGCGATATTGGGGCCAGAAGGTTGAGAAGACCCCCGATCCCGACCTGCAGCGATATCTCCAACTCGCAGAGAACTCAGAGGAGATCTGGGTGTACTACGCCGATACGCCACCGGTGGTCGCGAACTGATGGCTGCGCTGGGTTCAACTCTGGCTTCGTTCGGAGAGTCGTTAGCAGTCGTTGACCGAGACGGTGAGCAGAGTTACCTCGCGCTTGACGGCGCTGCGAATGCTGTGGCCACTGCACTTGTTCGCGCTGGTGTTCGACCCGGTTCGGTGGTTGCAACGGTGTGTCCTGCGGGGCGCTGGTGGTTGGCCGGAACCTATGGGGCATGGCGCGCTGGCGCTGTGCTGTTGCCGCTTGAGGCCTCGCATCCTCCCGCTGAACTTCGTCATCCCATAACCGACTCATCTGTCACACATGTTCTGTGCACTGCGGAAACTGCCGAGTTGGCGAATGAACTCGCTGCATTTACGAATGCGCAGATCATTGATGTACGCGAGGCGGTTGCGGCCGGGAATGCTGTGAAGCTTCCAGAAATCGCCGATGACAACGACGCAATGATTGTCTACACAAGCGGAACCACCGGATTGCCGAAAGGTGTCGTGCACACGCACTGCTCATTGGCCGCTCAATGTTCGGCGATGGTCGAAGCCTGGGACTGGACTTCTGCCGACCGCATCGTGTGTGTACTGCCACTGCATCACGTACACGGTCTCGTGAACGTCACCTTTACCTCGCTTTCGGTTGGCGCAGTGCTCGAGACGCCCGGCCACTTCGACGCAATCGCGACATGGGAACGTTTGGCCTCGGGTGACATCACGATCTTCATGGCAGTGCCCACGATCTATTCGCGCCTTGTTCGCGCTTGGCTCGATGCTGACGACGCGACGAAAGCCCGTTGGTCTTCCCGGGCGGCGTTACTTCGGTTGATGGTGTCTGGTTCGGCGGCATTGCCGGTTTCGACACTCGAACAGTGGCGAGAAATCAGTGGTCATGTGCTGCTTGAGCGTTACGGCATGACGGAACTGGGCATGGCGCTGGGCAACACTCTCGATCGACGAGTTCCTGGTCATGTGGGTTGGCCATTTCCGGGCGTCGAGGTTCGTATCGTCGACGAGGCAGGCAGAGATGTCGTCGAAGGCGAGGTCGGAGAACTCCTGGTTCGCGGCACGCAGGTCTTCAACCGTTACTTGAATCGACCAGAGGCAACGGCCGAATCATTTGTCGACGGTTGGTTCCGCACTGGCGACGTTGCGCAGCAAACGCCTGACGGTTATCGCCTCCTCGGCCGAGCATCGGTCGACATCATCAAGTCCGGTGGTGAGAAAGTTTCGGCGCTTGAGATCGAAGAAGTGTTTCGGACGCATCCGGCCATTGCT
>JBIIGP010000088.1:0-7458 GCA_044236415.1 Acidimicrobiales bacterium
CGTCGTCGATAGCGTCGGCGCCCCACAACATTCCGTCGGCACCCATGAGCGATTCGACTAAATCGCCCTGGAACGCAAGGCGGTCAGAGATCGCAATCTTCATGGTCGAGACCTCGGGCCCCGGGGCGATGCCCTTCGATGCAGCGGTGCGCGTGCGATAGCCGATGTACTTCGAGATTTGGTAGCTCGTGTAGAGCTTCATGAGTTCTTGGCGAACAACAGGGTCGTTCACGCGGCCGTACTGCTGCGCCAGTCGCAGCACGCCACCAAACCCATCGCCATGACCAGCGCCAATGTCGGCGCGCTCGCTGGTGAGTGTGGTCATGGCTACGGCCCAACCACCGTTCACTTCACCAAGGACGTTCTCCTTCGGAATGCGAACTTCCTCAAGAAACACCTCATTGAATTCGGCGCCACCAGTTGCTTGCACGAGCGGACGAACTTCAATGCCCGGTGAGCGCATATCAAGAAGGAAATAGGTGATGCCGCGATGCTTCGGCGCGTCCCAATCGGTACGGGCCAACAGCATGCCCCAATCAGCAACATGCGCCGACGATGTCCACACCTTCTGACCGCTGATAACCCATTCATCGCCATCGAGTTCGGCCTTGGTGCGAAGCGCAGCAAGATCGGAACCGGCATTCGGTTCGCTGAACAACTGACACCACACCTGCTCACCACGCAGAATTGAAGGAAGGAATTCCTTCTTCTGTTCTTCGGTGCCGTGCACGATGATCGACGGGCCCACCATGCCGGTGGCCTGAGCAAACATGCCCACTGCGAGGTCGTACTTATGCTCTTCCTCAAGGAAGATGCCCTGCTGCAAACCGGTAAGGCCACGACCGCCAAATTCGACCGGCCACGTGAGACCAGCCCAACCATTCTCGGCTTTGGTGCGCTGCCAATCACGACATGCCTGCACATGCGCGTGCTCGTCTTCTGAAAGCGTGCTCATCACGTTCCGTGGAGCACCTGCAGCCTTCATTGTTGAGTGCTGATCGAGAAATGCTCGGCACTCGGCGCGAAATGCGGCCTCTTCTGGTGTCTCTTCGAAATCCATGGTTCCCCCTACTCATGCCTACCGGGCAATACGGCCATCATTGCCGGTGAATCAGCGACCCGACCAATTCGGCGGGCGCTTCTCGAAGAACGCCTTCACGCCCTCGCGGGTGTCCTCGGCATTGCGAATGACATCCTCAGATTCCAGCGTTTCGTCCCAGCCGTGCGCTTCGTCAGGCGCATCGAGCGAGGCTAAGAACCGCATGGTTTCGCGCACGGCCACCGGGCCATTGGCGCAGATGCGCTCGGCCAGACCGACTGCGTCGTCGACCGCTTCGCCTGGCGCGGAGAGAACGCTGGCCAAGCCCAACTTGTAGGCCCGCTTGGCGTCGATGGAATCGCCGGTGAGAAGAAGTTCGCGCGCCACATTTCGCGGCAGCGCCTTCGGAGCACGGAACAGACCACCACAGATAGGCACGAGGCTTCGCTTCACTTCGGGCAATCCAAACTCGGCAGTCTTTGATACAACAACGAGATCGCAGGACAACACGACTTCAAATCCCCCACCGAGTGCTGCACCTTCCACCGCAGCGATGAGCGGCTTGGTGCGATAGCGGCGAATGATTCCGTACTGTCCGCCACGGTCGGTGGAGTGAACGCCGGCGCGCATATCGGTGCCCGCACAGAACACCGACTTCGTGCCCGTGATGATGCCCGCCCAAAGTTCGGGATCGTCTTCAAGGCGATTCAGCGCCTCGTCGATGCCTTCGGCGAGTTCGACATCGATCGCGTTGCGCTTTTCTTCACGCTCAAGACGAATAATCAGAATCCGGCCACGGACTTCAGTCTTTACGGTTTCGGACACTGGCTCTCCTCGGTCGAATATCTCAGTGCTTAATCATGACGTGTTTGAGTTCGGTGTAGTGCTCAAGCGCGTACTTCGACATGTCTTTGCCGTAACCGCTGTTCTTGAATCCGCCATGCGGGAACTCGGAAACGATCGGAATGTGGTCATTCACCCACACCGTGCCAAACATCATCGAACGAGACATGCGCATTGCCCGGCCAACATCTCGCGTCCATACAGATGCCGCCAATCCGTAGTCGACATCGTTGGCCCAAGCGAGCGCTTGGGCTTCGTCGGCGAACTTCTGCACGCTGATTACCGGCCCGAACACTTCGCGTTGCACTAATTCGGAATCCTGCGTCGGTCCTGCAACCACTGTGGGCGCATAGAAGTAGCCAGGACGATCAAGCGTTTCGCCGCCAACAACTATGCGCGCGCCCGAAGCAACTGCTCGGCTCACCATTCCATCGACACGATCGCGTTGCGCTGCAGAGATCACCGGGCCGACGTTGGTTGCCGCGTCGTTGGGGTCGCCAGTAACAAGCGCGCCAACCGATGCTTCGAGCGCAGCAACAAGATCGTCGAACACGCCAGGGCCCGCGATGACACGACATGGCGCAGTGCAGTCTTGGCCAGAGTTGTAGTAACCGGTTTCGGTCAGTGTCGCGACAACCGTTTCGATATCGGCATCGTCGAACACCACAACAGGCGCTTTGCCACCGAGTTCAAGATGCACGCGCTTCAACGTGTCGGCGGCATTGCGCGCAATCATCTTTCCGGTGTTGACATCACCAGTGAGTGACAGCATCGCGATACCGGGGTGACGAACAATTGCGTCGCCCGCAGTTTCGCCCTGACCAACAACAACATTGAACACACCCGCAGGAAGAATTCCTTCGGTGAGTTCTGCCAAACGAAACGCGGTAAACGGCGTGAGTTCCGACGGCTTCAGGATGAACGTGTTGCCTACCGCAAGTGCGGGACCCATTTTCCAGATCGCCATATTGAGCGGATAGTTCCAGGGCGCGATGCCGGCGACCACACCAAGTGGATCGCGTCGCAACATAGAGGTGTGGTCCTCCATGTATTCACCGGCGGCCTGCGCGTCCATCGTTCGTGCTGCGCCGGCAAAGAATCGAAGGTTGTCGATCGTGAGGTCGAACTCGAAGTCGATAATCGAAACCGGCTTCCCAACGTTCTCGCCTTCAATGGCTTTCAGCTCATCAAGATTCTCTTCAAGGCGGTCGGCCAGCGCGAGCAACGCTTCTGCCCGAGCGCGCGGGGTTGCTGTCCCCCATTCAGCAAACGCGGACCTCGCCGCGTTCACCGCAGCATCAACGTCGGCCGCATCGCTTGACGGCACGGAACCGATAACCGCTCCGGTCGCTGGAGCAAGTATTTCGTCAGTTCCCCCGCTTTGGGCCGGAACCCATTTCCCACCAATAAAATTGAGATGTGCCACGACGACTCCCTTTCTTTCCCCTCGCATCGTGGGCCACGAACGCCGAAACCGCAAGGAATTGCCCGAAAAGAGCCACGAGAGATGCCCGTCATCACCTGTTCACCGACTCGCCATCAGTCAATTCTTGCGGTGAGCCCGAATTCTTGTGATCCTTTCCCATTCCACCGGGCGCCAAAACGGTCTGCCCGAGACTTCGGAGGGGTGAGAGCTGACAGAGAACTCGATTGCTATGACGTCTCCAACTGCGGCCGACCTTTCGGCTCCAGTCATTGAGATCGATCATGTCGTGAAGCGATTCGGCGAGTTCGTCGCGGTCGACGATGTCGATTTCTCGATTGGTCAAGGCGAGTTCTTCTCAATGCTCGGCCCATCAGGTTGTGGCAAGACCACGACGCTGCGAATGATCGCTGGCTTCGAACAGCCCACCAGCGGTGCAATACGTCTCGATGGTGTCGATGTTTCAAAGGTGCCACCGAATAAGCGCGACGTGAACACCGTGTTCCAGCAATACGCGCTGTTCCCCCATATGAATGTCTTCGACAACGTGGCCTTCGGACCGCAGTCGAAGAAGGTGGACAAGACCACGATCAAAAATCGCGTGACCGAAATGCTCGAGGTCGTTCGCCTCACAGAGTTCGCCAGTCGACGACCAGCCCAACTTTCTGGCGGTCAGCAACAACGAGTGGCGCTTGCTCGTGCGCTGGTCAACCTTCCCAAGGCGCTGCTTCTTGACGAACCCCTCGGCGCACTTGACCTCAAGCTTCGTCATGCGATGCAGTTTGAACTTAAGCGCATCCAGCGCGAGGTCGGCATCACGTTCGTGTATGTCACCCATGATCAAGAAGAAGCGCTCACCATGAGTGACCGCATCGCTGTCATGTCCGACGGTCGCGTCGAACAAATCGGGACCCCCGCCGAGATTTACGACAATCCCGCAAGCGTGTTCGTTGCCGGATTCATCGGCCAAGCAAACCTTTGGCCAGCAACTGTTACTGAACACGCGGCAGGCGCAACGCGAGTGAGTGCACTCGGCGGAGCTTCGCTTTATGGCTCCTGCGGAGATTCAACTCTTGCAGTCGGATCAGCAGTAACGCTCATGGTTCGTCCCGAGCGCATCTCCATCTCGCTTGCACAACCGACGTCACAAACTGGCGGCGACCAGTCGGTGAACGCAACTGTCTCCGACCTTGCGTTCCAAGGCCCGATCGTTCGACTCGCGCTCGAAGCAGCCGACGGTTCGCCGATCATCGCCAATGTCGATCCCGATGCCGACCTTCCGCTCCTTCGCCCCGGCGACAGCGTGTGGGCATCGTGGACGCAGAGCGCCGCATGCGTTCTGCCATCTGTTCCCAACCAACAACCGCAATTACTGGAGGACTGACCATGACCAAACCAATCGACCCCGAACTCCTTGAGGCCATGGCGCAGCACCGAACGTCGCGTCGTCGATTCCTCGGCATGGGCGGCCTCGCCCTTGGTGGTCTTGCGATGGGGCCAACACTTCTTGCTGCGTGCAGTTCTGACTCGGGCAGCAGTGGTGGCAGCAGCGATGGCATCACCGTTCTGAACTGGCCGCTCTACATCGAAGGCGATGAGCCCAGCACCTCGGCGACGCTGAACAACTTCACGTCCTCAACCGGCATCAAGGTTGACTACAGAAACAGCATCGATGGCAACGAGTCGTTCAATACGAAGTATCAGGCCACACTTGAGAAGGGCCAAGGAATCGGCGCCGACCTCATCGTGCTCACATCGTGGAATGCCGCTGCTTACATCGGCGCCAACCTGGTGCAGCCATTCGACAGCGCCGCATTCCCCAACAAAAAGAACGTGATCTCTCGCCTCGCGAACCCGTCATGGGATCCAGGACGTGCAAACTCGATTCCGTGGGCGGTTGGTCAAACTGGTCTCGCCTACTGGCCTGACAAAGTCGGCGGAAAGATCACCGACGTCAACGCCATCTTCGACCCGAAGTTCAAGGGCAAGGTCACGATTCTCGACGAAATGCGCGACACCGTCGGCCTCACCATGCTTGGAATGGGCGCCAACCCGGCCACCGGGACGACAACGCAGATGCTTGCCGCAGTCGACAAAATTGAAAAGGCTCGCGACGCAGGTCAGTTCAAAAAGGTCACTGGCAATAGCTACACCGAGGACCTCGCCCTTGGCGATACCTGGATTGCCGTTGCATGGTCTGGCGATGTCGCACAGTTGCAGGCCGACAATCCTGGTCTCGAATGGGTCATCCCCAGCCAGGGCGGAATGCTTTGGGTCGACAACGCCATGATCCCCGTTGGCGCGAAGAACCCCGAGGGCGCAAACAAGCTCCTCAACTACGTCTACGACCCCGCCGTTGCTGGCCCGCTGTACGAAAGCATTCAGTACATCCCGCCGGTCACCGGTGCCGAGACGTACATGACCGCGACCGCTCAGGCCAGCCCCTTCATCGTTCCGCCGGCAACTCCGCCGTTGTACGAGTTCGATGTCATCAGCCCAGAGGTCGCCGAAGAAGTAGAGCGTGCCTTCGTTGCTGCCACCGAGCAGTAACTCCACTCAATGACCGCTGCCGCTGCGCCGTCGCGCTTTCGTCGTTCTCGCCGTGAAAACGGCGGGGACGACAGCGGCATGTCGGCACGGCGGTGGTTCACGCCTTGGCTGCTTATTGCTCCCGGCGGTTTATGGCTGCTGATCTTTTTCGTCGTTCCGCTTTTCAGTCTCGGGCGCTTATCGCTTCAAGATGGCGGATTGTCGAATTACTCAACAGTGATCTCCGACAACTCAACGGTGATCATCCGTACCTTCGTGTACGCAACGATCTCAACCCTCGCTGCGATCATCATCGGCTATCCGTTGGCCTATGTCATTGCCACGAAAGGCGGGAAGTACAAGAACCTGTTTCTTGCACTCGTCATTCTTCCGTTCTTCGTGACGTACCTCGTGCGCACGCTGTCGTGGAAGATCCTGTTGTTCGATAACGGCCCCGTCGTTGGCATTTTGCAATCAATCGGCATCTTGAACGACAACCAAGGCGTTCTCGGCTCGCCCTTCGCAGTCGTGGCCGCGCTCACCTACAACTTCTTGCCGTTCATGGTGCTGCCCATTTACGTAAGTCTCGAAAAGTTGGACCGCCGCCTGCTCGATGCTGCTGCTGATCTCTACTCGTCACCAGCAAGAGCGTTTCGAAAAATCACTCTGCGCCTCTCGCTCCCTGGACTCTTCGCCGGAACACTCCTCACCTTCATTCCTGCGGCTGGTGACTTCGTGAACTCAGAACTCCTCGGTTCTGACCGAACCGTCATGATCGGCCAGATCATCGAAAAGAACTTTGGCAAGGAATTCTTCCGACCTGAACTCTCCGCCTTGTCCTTCATGCTCATGGCGATGATCCTCGTCGGCGTCCTTGTTTATGCGCGTTTGTTGGGCACCGAGGAAATCGCATGAACCCGCCCAACTGGCTGCGCGCGATCGGACGCGTCTCGCTGTGGGTGTGGGCGGTGCTCGGCTTGCTCTTCCTGTTCACGCCGATCCTCGTCACAGTCATCTACTCATTCAACGAACCGACCGGGAAATACAACTACGTCTGGAACAAATTTTCGCTTTCCGGTTGGACCGATCCGTTCAAGTACCCCGAACTGACTGACGCGCTCATCTTCAGTCTCAAGATTGCGGTTGCCGTCACGATCATCGCAACAATTCTCGGCACCCTCATGGGCTTAGCGATGGTGAAGTACAAGTTCCGCGCCAAAGGAACGATCGGCGCGATCCTCATCCTCCCGCTCACAATGCCCGAGATCGTCCTCGGCTTTTCGCTCCTCACGTTGTTCGTGTCCATCAACTGGTCACGAGGGTTCATCACCATCGTCATTGCTCAGGTGATGTTCTCGGTGAGTTACGTAGCCACCACCGTGCGCGCTCGTATTCGCGGATTCGATTGGCGACTGGAAGAAGCCTCCCTTGACCTCGGCGCTTCAGCGTTCCGAACCTTCTACAAGGTGACTCTGCCGCTCATCGCTCCTGGCGTCGTCGCCGCCGCAATGCTCACCTTTGCCCTGTCTCTTGATGACTTCATCATCACGTACCTGAATTCGGGTCTGGACAACACCTTCCCCATCCAGATTTGGAATATGAAGCGTTCAAAGATCCCCGTGCA
>JBIIGP010000089.1:0-7408 GCA_044236415.1 Acidimicrobiales bacterium
CCTCAGTGCGTCTCGACATTCGTCGCATCGAGTCCATCAAGGACGGCGTCGAGGTCGTGGGTAACCGCACTCGCGTCAAGGTCGTCAAGAACAAGGTGGCCCCGCCGTTCAAGCAGGCCGAGTTCGACATCATGTACGGCAAGGGTGTGAGCCGTGAAGGTTCGACCATCGATATTGGTGTCGATCTGGGCTTCGTCAAGAAGTCGGGTGCTTGGTACACCTACGAGGGTGAACAGCTCGGTCAGGGACGTGAAAACGCCAAGACCTACCTGCTCGAGAACCCCGAGGTCATGGTGGAAATCACCGAGCGCATCCTCACCAGTGTGGGTATCGGCGAAAACGTCGAGGTCCCCGAAGAAGCCGAGGATGTCATGAACGCCGAGCACGACGTTCCGATTTCGCTCGACGACTGAGTTCCTGCAGTTCCTGCCATCCCGAATGGTCCCGAGGCGCCCTTGGCCCTCGGGACCATTCGCGTTTCGGCCAGCGATTGTGTTGCTCAGTTCGCAGTGACCTTCAGGTCAAACCACGGAACTGCGTCTGGGGCAATTGCGTGAATGAACGAATCGCCCTCCACCTCGCTCAAAGCGGGAGGAGTAAACGCGGCGAGTCGCTGAGTTCCTCCGCTCGGCGTCCCAGTTTGGGGGAGCCGTCCAATCGGTAGGTGCGCAGCGACCGAGGTGTCATCTGCGCCGGCAAAGATTCGCACCTCGGCGGCTGAACGATTGAGTGCGATCGGCAGCTCAGTGCATCCAGCGAGAGTCGTTGTGGCAAGGGTGAGGTCGATCTTGACTGTTGCGGCTGAATCACCGCAGCGGATGAGCTCGTTGTCAATGACGACTCGGTCAATTTTTCTGGCCGACGCTTCGATGGTCAGGGCCGAGCCCGAAACGACAGTAAGCGGTTCTATGGACGGACCCGAATGTGGTGCCGATGGATCTGCTGAGGCGCCGTCGCCTGAGATCTCGAATCGGTAGAAACGCCGATTCGGGAATCGTTCGACGAGTTCAAGTGAGCGGGCTCCAAGGTCGACGGCGTAGAGAACGTCCGAATCGAGACTGGGAGGATTCGCGAACGCTCCCCAAGGGTGGAGGATGTACGGCCCGTCCTTGCCTACCGGGATGAGTACGACCGCTGGTTCCTGAACAGTCGAATCGACAAGTTCGACTTCCGCGGCGATTGCATCTCGGGCCGCAAGGTTGACATTGACCTTGTCTGGAATTTCGATCGCCATGCCGAGTGCCATTGCGCCGATGGCTGCGGGAAGAACCACGCGTCGACGACCAGCAAGATCGACGAGGCCAACTCCGAGCAGCACCATCGTGGGGAGAAGGAGCGAGAGGTAATAGTGCGGTCCGTAGAAATTGCGGCCACCGATAATGAGGTAATTGCCGTAATAGAAGAAATAGGCAAACGGTGTGAGGCACAACTGAACAACGACGAGCCAGAACACTGAACGCGAAATGGTCCAGAGGCGTGAGGCCCCCCAAAGCGCTACCGGGACCGAAACCACGCCTCCGACGATCCAGTGGGGGAAAGCACGGAGATTTACCCGTAACGCAAGCCAGGCCTCTGACACTCCAACGTTGATGAACTGTGAATGTTCGGCAATTGCACGCGGTCCGAAGCCGAACGAGTCGTTGCCTCCGATCGTCCATAGAGCGAACGTGAATGGGTCACCGGTCGTGAACGAGTTGTAAACCAGCGCAGCGATGAGCAGTGGTGTGCTCGCGACGTACACCCACATCATCGACCGAACCGCGATTCGAACGTTTGCTGAACGCAGAAGCGTCCACGCAAAGATCACGCCGCCAAGGATGATCCCCTCGAGAGGTCGGGTGCAGAGAAGCGCACCTTCGAAAAGCCCAGCGCCAATAAGCCACGACCGGAATGGCTGACCTTCTGTCCGTCGATCAAGCCCGCGTGTGAGAACAGCCAGCGACGCGGCAGCAAGAGACACTGCGAGGACGTACGAGACGAACATTGCGCTCTGCACCATCACGAGTGGACTCAGGACGAAGCATGCTGCGGCAACTACTGCTATTCGGAGATCGCGCAAAAGTGCGTTGGTTAATGCGTACACAGCAACAACAGCAGCCGCAGCAATTGCAGCCAATGCGAGGCGCATTGTTCCAAACAGCGCCTCGCTCAACGCCATCAGCGCCGGAAGAGTTGGTTGCTGCACCAGTACGAGGCGGTCATCGCCAACTCGTCCGGACATCCACGGGCGGAACGCGTCTCCATGTGCCGAATCGGAAAGGGTGACATCGCCTTGCCCAAACATCTGGGCTTCGAGGACGTACACGGCCTCGTCGTTATTCAGCGAGAGGTTCGGAAAGAAGAAGTGTCCCACGGAGAGGGAAACGCAAAACGCAGCCGTCGCAAGCAGTCCCACAGTGACCCGCGCCGCTTTTTTTGACACAAGCGAATCTTACGGGACCGGTTCGGGAGAGACCGGTCATGGCACTGGTAGATTCACGCTGTGAATTCGACCTCGTCGCAGGGTTCTGCTCCCCGCAGCTACGCCATCCGCACCTATGGGTGCCAGATGAATGAGCACGATTCCGAACGCATCGCCGGGCTCCTCGAGGCCGATGGGCTGGTGCTGGCTGAATCCGACGAAACCGCCGATGTGATGGTGTTCAACACCTGTTGCATTCGGGAGAACGCCGATAACAAGTTCTACGGACACCTCGGCCGATTCAAGAACATCAAAGAAGAACGCCCCGACATGGAAATCATCGTGAGCGGGTGTTTGGCACAGAAGGATCGCGACGCCATCGCCGCTCGCGCTGGCCACGTCGATGTCGTTGTTGGCACGCACAACGTCCACCGCGCCGTTGAGTTGTTGCACGAATCACGACAGTCCGGACCCATCACCGAGATCTGGGACGAGGCGCTTGATGACGCAGCGACATTCCCCTCGGCGCTCGCAGTGCGACGCGAAGTCGACTGGTCTGCCTGGGTCACGATCCAGGTCGGTTGTGACAACACCTGTGCCTACTGCATCGTTCCCGCAGTTCGCGGTCGTGAAATCAGCCGCCCGTTCGGCGAGTTGCTCACTGAAGTGGAACGACTCGCAAATGACGGCGTTCGGGAAATCACTCTGCTCGGACAGAACGTGAACTCCTATGGCCGTGACCTCACGAGCGCGCGCCGGGCACTTGACCCGTCTGCAGACGACGCCGCGGTTGCCGGCACCCAATGGCTCGGCGATCGCCGTGCCCGACCACTCTTTGCTGATCTCCTTACAGCGGTGAGCAACGTCGACGGTATCGATCGCGTGCGATTCACCAGCCCACATCCCAAAGACCTTCGTGAAGACACGATCGCAGCGATGGCATCGAACCCGTCGGTGTGCTCTCACCTTCATTTCCCTCTGCAATCAGGTAGCGACCGAGTGCTCGCCCTGATGCATCGTGGCTACACCGCAGAGCGTTACCTCGAAAAACTCGCAGCCGCGCGTGCCGGAATTCCCGATCTTGCGGTCACGACTGACATCATTGTGGGGTACCCCGGCGAAACCGAAGAGGATTTCGAGCGCACACTCGAAGTTGCTGCCGCTGCGGAATATGACTCCGCGTACACCTTCATCTTTTCGCCACGTGAAGGGACAGAAGCGGCCGACATGGTCGATCAATTCTGTGACCCCATCGAAGTCGGCGATCGCTTTGAGCGATTGCGCGTCGTGGTCGAACGTTCTGCGCTGGCGAAGCACATGGCTCGAATCGGCCGCACGGAACAAATGATCGTGGAAGGACCGTCGAAGCGAGACCCTGAGGTCTTCACAGGCCGGACTGCGCAAAACAAATTGGTGCACTTCACGAGTGACCGCCCATTGCGTTCTGGAACCTTGGCAACTGCGTTGATCACTGAAGCGTCGACGCACTTCCTGCGTGGCGAATTGGTCGAAGTCCTTTCGGTGTCGCGACATCGGACTCGTTTCGCAGTTACTGCAGGGTGAGTTCACCGCCACGGTTTCGTCCTAGCGGTCGACACCTCGCGCTTGTCGGGCCGACTGCTTCTGGGAAGTCCTCGTTGGCGATGGCATTGGCGCGTACAAGCAGCGACATTGAACTCGTCACTGTTGATTCGATGCAGGTCTACCGCGGGATGGACATCGGCACAGCCAAGCCTTCGGTGGCCGAACAATCTGAAATCGCCCATCACCTTCTCGATGTGTGTGATCCCGATGACGACTACACCGTCGCTCGGTTCCAACGTGACTGTCTTACGGTGCTCGCCGACATTGAAGAGCGCGGTAAGCGGGCCGTGCTGGTTGGCGGTACCGGGCTTTACCTTCAGGCAATCACCGATGATCTTGAAATTCCGGCTCGATTCCCTGATGTGCGCATCGAACTCGAAGCCGAACCCGATACGGCGGTGCTGTTTGCTCGACTCGAGGGCCTTGACCCACGGGCGGCATCGCGAATGGAACCCACGAATCGCCGACGCGTCGTGAGGGCACTCGAAGTCACACTCGGCAGCGGTCGGCCGTTCTCGTCATTCGGACCTGGCCTCGAGGAGTACCCGTCGGCGCCGTTTCCGGTCATGGGGCTGGCGATGGAACGTGAGGTGCTCGACCAGCGCATTGCGCAGCGCTACGAACAGCAGATGGCCGATGGGTTCTTGGTCGAGGTGCAGACTCTCGTGGACCGCCCGGCAGGTCTTGGTCGTACTGCCCGCCAGGCACTTGGCTATGCCGAACTGCTTGACCACATCGAGAACGGAACACCACTCGGTGACGCGCTCGAAACGGCGGTGACCCGCACTCGTCGATTCGCCCGGCGCCAGCAGCGATGGTTCGGCCGAGACCCCCGCATTCACTGGATTCCGACCGATGGTGAAGTTTCGGCAAATGCACTCGCCGAACTCGCCCGCGGGCTGATTGACTGAACCCACCATGAGACTCACCAAGCACCACGGTCTGGGCAACGATTTCGTCATCGCTCTCGAGGAAGTCAACGGACCTCTCCATGGCGATGCCACCTTGGCGCGCGCTCTCTGTGACCGTCGTCGGGGTATTGGTGCCGACGGTCTCATCATTGGGTCTCGTCCCGCAGCCGGTGCGACTGGCCCCGATGGCCGACCAATCGATGTCGTGATGCTCCTTTGGAACGCAGACGGCAGTCGCGCCGAAATGAGTGGCAACGGCATTCGCTGTCTTGGCCAAGCGCTGGCGATGGCTCGTGATGATCACGAGGCCACTTACGCCGTCCTCACTGATGGTGGCTTTCGAGAACTTGTTGTGCATGACGATGCGGCCCACCGCCTTGCCACCGTCAGCGTCACGATGGGCCTTGTAGGCGAAGGCCCCGCAGTTCCTCCCTCGGTTTCGGAACGACTCGGTAGTGACCGACA
This sequence comes from Acidimicrobiales bacterium, assembly GCA_044236415.1. GTDB lineage: Bacteria > Actinomycetota > Acidimicrobiia > Acidimicrobiales > Acidimicrobilacustridaceae > Acidimicrobilacustris. The sequence goes on from JBIIGP010000089.1 coordinate 5,362, forward strand.
TGCGACTGCTGATCTAGGCAACCCACACCTCGTCGTGCTCGTTTCCGATCTGTCATCGGTCGACCTCGTCGGTACGGGCGCATGGATCGAGTCACAGTTCGATGCCGGTATCAACGTCGAATTCATCGCGACAGGGACAGAGCCCGATTCACTTGATCTGCTCGTTTGGGAACGCGGTGCTGGCGTGACCGAAGCCTGCGGCACAGGAGCGGTGGCCGCAGCAACCCTGGCCCATCAATGGGGTCTCGTGGGACGTGAAGTGCGCGTGGTCATGCCCGGTGGTTCGGCTGAAGTCATCGTCGCGCCAAGCCCCGATGCCGAGCCGATCCTCATTGGGCCTTCGCAACACATCGCCACTCTTGAGCTTCCGGATGCCTGAACCAACCTCGCCGATTGTTGGCGATCATCGCGGCGGCTTTGGCGCGTTCGCTGGTGAAAGTTCGGGGCTCATCGACCGCACGTTCCGTGAACGAATTGTTCTGGTTGGTGTGACCTTTCCCACCGAAGATGAATTCGATACGGAACGTCATCTCGATGAACTTGCGCTCCTTGTCGACACGGCTGGTGCCGACAGCATCGCCCGAGTGGTTCAGCGCCGACATGCTCCTGATCCCGCGACCTACTTAGGAAGCGGAAAGGTGGAGGAACTTCGTGAACTGTGTGTGTCGGTCGATGCCGACACCGTGGTGTTCGACAATGAACTTTCGCCTGCACAGCAACGAAACCTTGAAAAGTTGTTGGGTCGTTCCGCGATTGATCGCACCGCGGTCATCCTCGACATCTTCGGTCAGAACGCGCACAGCCTTGAAGGTAAGGCCCAGGTTGAATTGGCACAGATTCGCTATCGGCTTCCGCGTCTGCGTGGAAAGGGCAATCAGCTTTCGCGTCAGGGCGGCGGCATCGGTGCTCGGCAGGGCGGTGGCGAAACGCAGCTCGAAGTGGATCGCCGGCGACTCCAGCGACGCATGCACAAACTCGAAGGCGACCTCCGTGAAATCTCTCGAGTGCGAGATACACAGGCAAAAGCCCGGCAACGTTCGCGTCTGCATCGGGTAGCGATCGTTGGCTACACCAATGCCGGGAAGTCAACGCTTCTGAACCATCTCACTGATGCAGGTGTGCTCGTTGAAGATCGTTTGTTTGCAACGCTTGATGCAACGACTCGTCGATTGCAATTGCCCGGTGGCGAATCGGTCTTGCTCACTGACACCGTTGGATTCATCACCAAGCTTCCGACGCAACTCGTTGAAGCGTTCAAGTCCACACTTGAAGTTGTTGTCGACGCAGATCTTTTGGTTCACGTTGTTGATGGCTCCGCTGCCGACCCTGAATCCAACATCGAAGCGGTTGACCGAGTGCTGAACGAGATTGGCGCTGCCGACGTTCCTCAAATGCTTGTGGTGAACAAGATCGATATCGATCCAGATGGGGCCAAAGAAGTCCTGGAAGACCATCCCGGATGTGTGGCGCTGTCGGCGAAAACGGGCGAGGGCGTGGCGGAGATGCTGCGCGCTTTGGCTGATCGGTTGCGCGGATTATCGAACATCACCGAACTTTTGGTGCCGTTTGATCGAGGCGATCTCCTTGCCGCACTGCATCGAGAAGGTGAAGTTCTCGTTGAGACCGCCACCGACGACGGAATGCTTGTTCGGGCCCGCCTCGACGAGGTTTCGGTGAGCCGTCTTCACGAGTTCGTCGTGAGCGGTCAGACTCTGCGTTCATGACTGCCGGATTCACACCGCCGCCCTATCCCTACGATCGACTCGATGCGTTCAAGTCGATCGCATCGGCGCACGACGGTGGAATGGTCGACCTCTCGATAGGCGACCCGTTCGATCCTCCGCCAGCAGTCGTCATCGAAGCGCTCGCCTCATCGGCAAGCGAGCGGAGTTATCCAGCATCAATCGGGTTCCCGGCCTACCGCGAAGCGGCGATGGGTTGGATGGAGCGCGAGCTCGGCGTCAGCGTTGGTGCGAAAGAAATTGCCGCGTGTATCGGCACCAAGGAGTTCGTTGCCGGGCTTCCGCATTGGCTTCGCCTGCGCACT
>JBIIGP010000090.1:0-7375 GCA_044236415.1 Acidimicrobiales bacterium
AGCACCGGCGCCGAACCCGGCTGAGACAACAATTCCGCCACGATCGCCGCGCATTGTTCGGGCGTCTTTCCCGGAGCAAACACGGTTTCGGCCAGGCCCTGACGCAGCGCTCGGTGATGATCAACCTTCGCGAAACCGATATCAGCAAAGGGCAAACGTCGAAGCGCAGTAACGGCATCGTCGGGGCTGACTGCCCCCGTGCGCACCTGTTCCAGCAACTCACTCAAAGCCTGGGCGTCCATTCCCCTATCCTCGCCCATTGTGACCTCATCCGCAGCACCAGCATCCGGCATCGACTGGGCCCGCCGTACGATCGCCTTCCTCGGCCCCATCGGCACGTTCTCTGAGCAGGCCTTGTTGAGCCAGGCCGATCTCGCCACGGCCAACCTGCGCCCGCTCGACACCTTTGCCAACGTTCTGAGCGCCGCTGAAGATGGCAAAGTCGATTACGCCTTCCTTGCGCTCGAGAACGCCATCGAGGGAACGGTCAACATCACTCAAGACGCGCTCGCGTTTGATTCCGATCTACTTATTCAGCGCGAGATCGTGCTGCCCATTCATCTCGAACTCATGGCCCGTCCCGGCGTGAAGCTTGAAGATGTCACGCAGATTTGGTCCTACCCGCACGCGCTTGCGCAGAGCCGGAAGTACATCAACGCAAATCTTCCGAACGCAATCGCTGAAGCGTCGAACTCCACCGCCGAAGCCGCACGCATGTTGTCTGAAGCCACCGATGCACTCGCCACAAACGGCGCAGCAATTGCCCCTGCGCGTGCCGCCGAGGTCTACGGCCTCAACGTTCTCGCTTCAGAAATTGAAGATCACGACGACAACGCAACACGCTTTGTTCTCGTTGCTCCGAAAACGATTCCCGCGCCAACTGGGCACGACAAAACCTCCATCGTCGTGTTCCAGCGCGCCGACGAACCCGGTTCGTTGTTGTCGATCCTTCAAGAGTTCGCCGCACGTGGCATCAACCTCACCAAGCTCGAGTCACGCCCCACTCGCCGTGGCCTTGGCGACTACTGCTTCCTCATCGATCTCGAAGGCCATATCGCCGATGAGGTTGTGGCCGACGCGCTGCGTTCGCTGAAGTCAAAGCACGCCGAAGTGAAGTTCATGGGGTCCTACCCCGCCGCCGGCGAACATGGCCATGCCCTGCGCCAGGAAGTGGCCGACGCGCAGGACAAGGCCGCCGATTGGATCACTGAACTTCGCAATCGCGTCGACTGACCAGCAACCATCCGACACCCAACCTGCCCATTGGGGCCGACCACGACCGAGTCGCTATTGTCTCGGGCGGAAGGGTGGCAGAGCGGACGAATGCAACGGTCTTGAAAACCGTCGAGGTGAAAGCCTCCGGGGGTTCGAATCCCCCTCCTTCCGCCATTCAGATCGACTGGGGGAGTCGAATGCTGAACGCGTCAAGAGTTCTTCGGGGTCTCGCCGTGGTAGTCGTATGCGCCGCTCTCTCCGCCTGCGGGTCAAACAGCAACTCGGCTGACTCGACCACGAGCGAGATGAGCAATGGAACGGTCGCCTGCGGCACGAAGAACGCTCCCCCGTGCGTCCCCATCTCGACGACACAATCGCCCCCACCGTCGTGCGGTGGGATCACGACCGCCTTGCTCTCCGACGCCCTTGGGCGGACGGTGACCGAGGAGGCCTCAGATGCAACCGGATGCAGATTTGCCGCTGGAGATCTGAAACTCACCCTCAACATCGATCCCTACAACCTGAGCGGTATGAACGGGTTCGGTCTTGCTGCCGACAAATCCACGGGCCAGTACCGAATAACGAACGATCGCTCCGGCTACTGGTACGCAGTGGGCTATACCGCCGGCTTTCAATGGGTTCTCGTGAGCTACGGGCGGGGCTCGGATACCTACCCGAATACCGAAGGGCCTGAGCAACGTCCCATCGTGAGCGCTGCCGCAGACGCATTCGTCGAAGCGGTGGCGAAGTCACGGCCATCCGACTGAGGCTCACACGCTGAGGTTTAGCGCCATTCGAAATCGCAGGGGTTTGCCCTGTATGTTGCAACCCTGCATATGGAGAGGTGCCAGAGTCCGGCCGATCGGGCCTCCCTGCTAAGGAGGTGGCGGGTAACACCGCCCGTGGGTTCGAATCCCACCCTCTCCGCTCGCAACGATGGGTCTCGCTTCGGCGGGGCCCATCACTCTTTTTGCGCCTGATCCGGAAATGGGAGTCGATCGGCACCGGGAACTAGCGTCAGGGGCCATTCACACTCGTTCGACGACACCGGAAAAGGCCATGGCGACCGACAGTCACACGATCATTTACACCCACACCGATGAAGCCCCAGCGCTGGCGACCAAGTCGCTGCTGCCGGTGGTCAATGCGTTCACCAACGTTGCCGGTGTTGAGGTCGAACTCCGCGACATTTCCGTGGCCGGGCGCATCCTCGCCACGTTCCCCGAGGCCCTCACCGCCGACCAGCGTGTCAGCGACGATCTTGGTGAACTCGGCGAACTCGTCACTCGTCCCGAAGCCAACGTCATCAAGCTTCCGAACGTTTCGGCATCGCTTCCGCAGCTCAAGGCCGCGATCGAAGAACTGCAGGCCAAGGGCTTCAACGTTCCGAACTACCCCGATGAAGCAACGACGGCTGAAGAAAAAGACATCCAGTCCAAGTACGACAAGATCAAGGGCTCGGCCGTGAACCCGGTGCTGCGCGAAGGAAACTCCGATCGCCGCGCGCCACTGTCGGTCAAGAACTACGCCAAGTCGCATCCGCATTCCATGGGTGCCTGGGCCGCCGATTCAAAGACGCACGTTTCCACAATGGGCGCGAATGACTTCTTCTCAAACGAAAAGTCAGTCACGTTCGAGAACGCCGACACGCTCAAGATCGAACTCGTCGGCAACGACGGCACCACAACCGTGCTGAAAGAAAAGCTTCCGGTTCTTGCCGGCGAAATCGTTGACGCGACATTCATGAGCGCCAAGGCACTCGACGCGTTCCTCGCGGCACAAATGGCCGACGCCAAAGCGCAGAACGTGCTGTTCTCGATCCACCTCAAGGCCACGATGATGAAGGTCTCCGACCCAATCATCTTCGGTCACGCAGTCAACGCGTACTTCGGTGACGTGTTCACCAAGCACCCCGCCGCTTTCGAAGGTCTCGGCGTCAACGTGAACGACGGCATGGCCGATGTGCTTTCCCGCATCGAAACTCTTTCTGACACGCAGCAAACCGCAATCGAAGCCGACATCTCAATCGCAATGTTGAATGGCCCCGAACTCGCAATGGTCGATTCCGATAAGGGCATCACCAATCTGCATGTGCCCAGCGACGTCATCGTCGACGCCTCCATGCCCGCCATGATCCGCGACAGCGGAAAGATGTGGAACCCAGAAGGCGAACGCCAGGACTGCAAGGCCGTCATTCCCGACTCTTCCTACGCCGGTGTGTACACAGCCGTCATCGCCGACTGCAAAGCCAACGGAGCATTCGACCCGACCACAATGGGCACCGTTCCCAACGTTGGCCTCATGGCCCAAAAGGCCGAGGAATACGGCTCGCACGACAAAACGTTTGAGATCGAAACTGCTGGCACCGTGCGCATCACCGACAGCAACGGCGACGTTGTTATGGAACACGTTGTTGAAGCCGGCGACATCTGGCGTGCTTGTCAGGCCAAAGACGCGCCGATTCGCGACTGGGTGAAGCTCGCCGTTTCTCGTTCACGTCTTTCCAACACACCTGCGGTGTTCTGGCTCGACGAGAACCGTGCGCACGACGCACAGATCATCGCCAAGGTGAAGCAGTACCTCCCCGAGCACGACACCACCGGCCTCACTATCGAGATCATGGCTCCCGAAGAAGCGTGCACCTTCTCGCTCGCTCGTGCCCGCAAGGGTGAAGACACCATTTCGGTCACCGGCAACGTGTTGCGCGATTACCTCACCGATTTGTTCCCCATCATGGAACTCGGCACGAGCGCGAAGATGCTTTCGATCGTTCCGCTTATGAACGGTGGCGGCCTGTTTGAAACCGGCGCCGGCGGTTCTGCCCCGAAGCACGTGCAACAGTTCGTGAAGGAGAACCACCTTCGTTGGGATTCGCTCGGCGAGTTCCTTGCGTTGGCCGCGTCACTTGAACATCTCGCGCAAACCTCGAACAACAACACCGCGCAGATCCTGGCCGACACGCTCGACCGTGCAACTGGCTCGGTGCTCAACGAAAACCGTTCGCCCTCACGCAAGGTCAACGAACTCGACAACCGTGGCAGCCACTTCTTCCTTGCGCTCTACTGGGCCCAAGAACTGGCCAAGCAGACCGACGATCCCGCACTCGCTGCGAAGTTCGCTCCCATTGCCGAAGCGCTTACCTCGAAGCAGGCCGAGATCGTTGACGAACTCAACGCCGTGCAGGGCAAGCCCGTCGACATCGGTGGCTACTACATGCCCGACGATGCGAAGGTCATTGCTGCGATGCGTCCAAGTGCGACGTTCAACGCAATCATCGACGCAATCTGATCAAGCCTGCGCTTAGAGCGGGTTAGTGATCGCTCCCCGATCGGCTCCCGATACCAGTCGCGCGTACTTGCCCAAAACTCCGGACGGATAGCCATTCGCTCGCGGCGACCACCCGATCTTTCGCTTTTCGAGTTCCTCCGCCGATACCAACACATCAAGTCGTTTCGTCAACACATCGATTTCGATGACATCGCCGTCGTTCACAAATGCGATCGGACCACCGTCAACTGCTTCTGGCGCAACATGGCCGATGCAGAACCCCCAGGTACCTCCTGAGAATCGACCGTCGGTAACAAGCGCGCAATCAGCGCCGCGTCCCGCACCTTTGAGCGCACCCGTGACCGCGAGCATCTCGCGCATTCCCGGCCCACCCTTGGGCCCTTCGTAACGAATCACCAAAACCGTTTCCGGCTCAATGGTTCCAGCAACAATCGCGTCCATCGCCTCGGCTTCACCATCAAACACCCGGGCACGACCAGTGAATCGGCGCTGATCTTCGGTAAGCCCGGCCACCTTCACGACCGAACCGTTCGGCGCAAGAGAACCGCTCAGCACGACGATGCCGCCGTCGGCATGAATCGGATTTTGCACAGAACGAATGACCACGCCATCGGGCGCCGGCGGTTGCAGTGCTTCAAGATTCTCCGCCATCGTGCGTCCGGTGATCGTCAGACAATCGCCATGAAGAAGCCCGTTGTCGAGAAGATGCTGGAGCACCATCGGCACCCCTCCCACTCGATCAAGATCGGTCATGTGGAATCTTCCACCGGGCTTCATGTCGGCGATGAGCGGAACCCGCGCTGCGATGCGGTTGAAGTCTTCGAGATCGAGTTCGACTCCTGCTTCGTTTGCGATTGCCAAAAGATGAAGTACAGCGTTGGTCGAACCACCAAGAGCGTTCAACATCGTGATCCCATTCTCAAACGCTTTGCGAGTCAGGATGTCGTGAGTTCGGAGGCCCAGTCTCAACATTTCGACAACCGCTTCACCAGAACGGTAGGCATCGTCTTCGCGTCGTGGATCGATCGCTGGCGGCGAGGCCGATCCCGGTAGCGAAAGCCCCATCGCTTCGCAGATCGAAGCCATCGTGTTCGCGGTGAACATTCCACCGCAGGCGCCCTCACTTGGGCAGGCTTTGCGCTCGATCTGACCAAGCTCGTCGAGCGTCATCGTTCCTGCAGCACACGCTCCGACTGCTTCAAACACGGTCGTGATGTCGATCGCAGCACCATTGTGTTCGCCAGGGAGAATTGAACCGTTGTAAACGATGACCGCAGGAAGATCGAGTCTGGCCGCGGCCATCATCATTCCGGGAATCGACTTGTCACAACCGCAGGTCAGCACCATGCCATCAAGACGTTCGGCATGAATCACCGCTTCGACCGAATCACAGATCACCTCTCGGGAAACGAGCGAAGCTCGCATTCCTTCGTGCCCCATCGAAATGCCATCAGAGACAGTGATGGTTCCAAAGCGAAGCCCGACTCCCCCGGCGTCGCGCACTCCCTCTTTTGCTTTCGCACTCAGCCGGTCGAGCGAAAGGTTGCACGGCGTGATCTCATTCCACGATGACGCAATACCAATTTGTGGTTTGCGCCAATCATCATCAGTAAGGCCCACGGCGCGCAGCATCGCTCGTGATGGTGCTCGTTGAGCGCCCTCGGTGACATCTACCGACCGCGGCTTCATTCGCGCCTCATCTGCCGAAAGTCCTTCCGAACCTCCCGTTGATGACGATTCAGGCGTGGTCGACACGAGTTCTCCTCCAAGTGGGGCACTAATACATAGGAAACTTGATTACCGAAATTTATTACAGGTATTCTGTTACTGATGAGTCTTCTACATGACGGTACTGATCCAAGGCCTTCATCGAGTCGACCGCTCGCTGGTCTCCGAATCATCGAGGTGTCGCTACTCGCTGGAGCCGCAGTCACCACCCCCCTTGCCGATCTCGGCGCCGACGTGATCAAGGTCGAGCCCCACGGCGGCGATTACGGCCGAAAGATGACCTGGCCGCTCATCGAGGGCGACTCTTTGCTGTTCCTGCACTGCAACCGCGGGAAACGATCAATCGAGCTCGATCTCAAAAACCCCACTGGCGTCGCCATCTTCAAAGACTTTGTTGCTGCTGCCGATGTTGTTGTGGAGGTCATGCGTCCGGGAGCTCTCGAGCGCCTCGGACTCGGGTTCGACGTCCTGCGATCGGTGAAGCCTTCAATCGTGCACCTCGCGATGAGCGGATACGGGGCGACCGGGCCGTATCGAAATCTCCCGAGTCACGGAGTCGCGTTCGACGCGTGGGCCGGCATCGTCGAACCTGAACCACTCGATGGCGATGGCTGTGTCATTCCCGATCACGTTTCGATCGGCCTCAATGCCGCCCCACTCTTCGGAGCCATCGGCATCTTGTCCGGAGTTCTTGCCGCGCGCGCAACTGGTGAAGGGTGCTCCATCGAACTCAGCCAGGCCGAATCGGCAGCGGCATTTGACTGGTTGCGTATCGAAACTTGGCGCGCGTACGAACGTCCCCAGTCCGAGGTGACTGGCAATCCAACCGACGGCTTCGAACGACGTGCGCCAGGAACTGCCGGAATGCGTGACGGCGTTCGGTATCAGTTCTACAAAACCGCCGACGGCCACATCCTGTTCATGGCCTCTGAGCGCGAGTTCTGGCAGAACTTCTGCGCGGGTATTGATCGAAATGATTTGTTCGAGCGGTGGCCCGGCGAAAAAATCGCCGACCACGCGCTGGGCAACGAAGAACTGCGCGCCGAATTGATTTCCATCTTCAAGTCAGCCCATACCTCGTATTGGCTTGAATTCGGTGACCGTCACAACACACCAATTGCTCCAGTGAATTCATCAAAGTCAC
>JBIIGP010000091.1:0-7334 GCA_044236415.1 Acidimicrobiales bacterium
GAATCGGCGTGCTCCTGGACGGCCCGAACGCGGTAACCCAACTGGCGATAGCCACGACTGTCGGTGCGAATCGATTTGGTTTGACCAACTCGCCAACCTCGGTCTGAACGGAACATCAGATAGACGAACCACTTCCCCGGTTCCGCGTCCATGCGCGCCGGAACAATGTGATGCGGAGTGCCGGTGAGTTCGAAACCACTGGCCGAAACGGTAACCACGGGGCCGTCGTAGTCGCCTGGCCACACTGCAGTAACCGATCCGTGGGCTGCGCCCTCACGGCCATCTGAGCCAGTTAGAACGTCGCCGACCCGCACATTTTCCACCGGAACCAATCCGCGCTCAGTAGAAATCTGCGTACCAGGGACAAGGCACTGATCGCCATCGCCCACAACGCACACGTTGTGATGCTGCGCGCCAAGCATGAGCACCATTTCGTTCTGCACATGGTTGGTGTCCTGATACTCGTCGACAAGGATGTGACCGAATCGGCGTTGGTAGGTCTCGAGCACATCGGGGTGTTCGCGGAATAGCTTCACGGTGTTGGTGAGTAGATCATCGAAGTCCATAGCACCGGCTTTGAGAAGGCGGGCCTGATAGTCGACGAACACCTCGGCGATCTTTCGATCGAAGATGGAACCGGCTCGTGCAGCGAAACCGGCGGGGTCGAGCCCTTCGTTCTTGGCCGCAGAAATACTGCTGTGCACCGAACGCGAAGGGAACTTCTTGGGATCGAGACCAAGGTCACGAATGCAATAGCCCGTGAGGCGTTCGGCATCGGATTGGTCGTAAATCGTGAATGACGATGGAAACCCGAGTCGACTGCCGTCGCGGCGCAGGATACGAACGCATGCCGAGTGAAAGGTCGAGACCCACATCTTTTCGGCCACCGGACCAACGAGCGCGGCGACGCGCTCTTTCATCTCGCCAGCGGCCTTGTTCGTGAAGGTGATGGCGAGGATCTCGAACGGTGACACCCCGAGATCGCGGATGAGATGGGCGATGCGCTGGGTGAGCACACGGGTCTTGCCTGAACCGGCCCCGGCAATGATGAGCAGCGGACCTTCGGAGTGGATGACGGCCTCGTGCTGGACGGGATTGAGGCCCTCGAGCAGGTCGGAGTTTGGGCGCGACGAGCCGTCGTCGAAAAGGGAAGTCATGGTGCGGTCACCCTACCGGCGCCTTGTGACGCCCTGAGTCGGCTCACCCCGGGGGAAGAAGGCGATCCCGGAAGAACTCCAGCACCTGATCAAGCGCAGCTCGAGTCGGGTGGCCGGGCTCATCAACCAAATGTTCGGTCACCACTGAATGTGCGTTCTTTGGGTTGCCCCATTCGTTGCCTTCAGAGGAATCAATCTCAATGCCAATGAATCCATCGCCGAGTTCTCGACGCAACGTTGCGAAACGTTCGGCCGGCACTGCGCGGTCATTGGTGAAGCGCATACCGAGAACGCAGATGTCGTCGCTGGCAACGCGTTCTTTCACGATGCGCAGGTCTTCGGGCGACAAATGAATACTGGCCTTGGCGTTTTTCGAAACCGGCAATGGCAACGATGGCTGACTGAGCACCGGCGCGATAACCGATGGATCCACCGTCATGCCCAATGCAAAGCCGCCGGTGAAACACATGCCGATCGCTCCGACACCGGGGCCTCCACATTCGGCATGCGCATGACGAGCAAGCGCTCGTAGCCAGATCGAAAGCGGTTCGGTCTTTCCGGTCGCGAACGCGGCGAACTCTTTCGACACACACCCTTTCGCCAACGACTTGACGATGTAGCCGCCGCTCGGTGCTCGGCCGGGCGTTCCGAACAACACCGGCAGATACACCGTGCATCCGAGTTCACGAACACGACGAGCGAAGTCCGCCACCTTGGGGGTGATGCCAGGGATCTCCGCCATCACAATGACGGCCGGACCGGTACCACTACGGAAGACCTCGTGGGTTTTGCCCTCGTGAGTAAATGATCCGCGGGTGAAGTCAGAAAGCTGATCTGCGATCTCAATTGCCATCCCCGAACGCTAGAACGCTTCAGCCCGGAGTGCCTTTTAGGTAGTAGGAAAGAGGGACACATTCGCTGAGGGGGATCCGTGAGCCGGAACGAAGGACGCTTCGAGGACAAGGTCGTGCTGATTACCGGCGCGGCACGCGGCCAGGGCCGGGCTCATGCTCGCCGGTTCGCCGCCGAGGGCGCCAACATCATCGCCGTCGACGCCTGCGCACCGATCCTTCCCGATGTTTCCTACGAAGCAGCCACCGAGGAAGACCTACGCGAAACAGCGCGTCTCGTTGAACAGGAAGGCCGCGGGGTCGTCGCCCATGTGGCCGACGTTCGGAACCAAGCCGCACTCGACGCTGCAGTGGCCGAAGGTATCGACCGTTTCGGTCGACTCGATGTCATCGTTGCCAATGCGGGTGTCGCCAGCTACCACCTCACATGGGAAGTTCCCGAAGAACACTGGGCAATCGTGCTCGATGTGAACCTCACCGGAGTTTGGCGCACAGTGAAGGCGGGCCTTCCCGCAATGATCGAAGCCGGCAACGGTGGCGCGATCACGTTCATTAGTTCCGCCGCCGGCCTTCGTGGCTATTCCTACCTCGGCCACTACGCAGCCACGAAGCATGGTCTCGTGGGGCTCATGCGATCACTCACGCTTGAAGTTGGCCAGTACGACATTCGCGTCAACACCATTCACCCCGGCGCGGTCGACACCGTGATGGGTCACGACCCCGATGTGCAGCGCATCATCGCCGAAGATCCGCGCACGACAGGCGCGTACACCGGCCAGCGTCCACTCGACGGTGGAGCGCAGAAAGTCGACGACATTTCCAATGCACTGCTGTGGATCAGTTCCGACGAGGCCCGCATGGTTACGGGCATCACGTTGCCCATCGACGCCGGCGCAGCGATGCGCTGAGAGGATTTCACTATGAGCGTTCGACTCCCCCGCCAAAAGCCATTTCGATTCAGCATTCAGGCCAGCGAACCGCCGGGCGGTTTCACCGGAAGTGCCGACGACGGCGACCGCTGGCGCGCACTGGCACGTCAGATCGAATCGCTCGGCTACGACTCACTCACCATTGCCGATCATCTCGATTCGCAATTCGCAATTACCCCTGCGCTCGTGTCAGCGGCCGAAGCGACATCAACGCTGAAGATCGGCACGTTGGTGTGGTGCAACGACTATCGCCACCCCGTGATTCTCGCCAAGGAAGCTGCGACCATCGACGTTTTGAGCGGCGGTCGACTTGAATTCGGCATCGGCGCCGGTTGGATGACCACCGATTACGAACAAGCCGGCATCCCGCTTGATCGACCCGGCATTCGCATCGACCGCATGGCCGAGGCCATAACAATCATCAAGGGTTTATTCGGCGCTGGGCCGGTCGATTTCAAAGGTGAGCACTACAACATCACCGGCCACGAAGGAACGCCGAAACCACTGCAGTCGCCGGTTCCGTTCCTTATCGGCGGTGGCGGCAAGAAGGTGCTGAGCATCGCTGCTCGCGAAGCCGACATCATCGGCATCAATGTTGCGCTTACCGCCGGCGTCATCGATTCATCCGCTGGCCCGAATGCCACAGCAGAAGCAACTGAAGAGAAATTGCAGTGGATCGCCGACGCTGCCGGCGATCGCTACGACGACCTTGAACTGCAAACGCGTGTGCACCTTGCTGTCGTCACCGACGATCGCGAAGGTTTCGCCGAAATGGTTGCGCCTGCGCTCGGCCTCACAGGCACGCAGGCGTTGGAATCACCCCACGCGCTGGCCGGCACCGTTGATCAGTTGTGCGAAACCATCATCGAACGTCGGGAACGTTTCGGCCTTTCGTACGTCACCGTTGGCGCCGACGCAGTCGAATCGTTTGCACCGGTTGTTGCGAGACTCGCGGGAACCTAAGTACTCGGAGTACTTCGCTATTCCCACTCGATCGTGCCGGGGGGCTTCGACGTGATGTCGTACGCCACTCGATTAATGCCGGGAACCTCGTTGATAATTCGCGAGGACATGCGTTCGAGAAGGTCATACGGAAGTCGGGCCCAGTCGGCCGTCATTGCGTCTTCGCTCGTGACGGCACGGATGATCGCCGGATGTCCATAGGTACGTTCGTCGCCCATGACTCCAACCGAACGAATATCAGGAAGCACGGCAAACGCTTGCCAGATTTCTCGTTCGAGACCGGCAGCCTTCACTTCTTCGCGCACGATCGCGTCGGCCTTTTGCAGCATCTCGACTTTGTCGGGCGTGACTTCACCAATGATGCGCACGCCAAGACCGGGGCCAGGAAATGGCTGGCGCCACACGATTTCGTCGGGAAGACCAAGTTCGGTGCCAACCTTGCGCACCTCGTCCTTAAACAAGGCGCGCAGAGGTTCTACAAGTTCGAAGTCCATGTCATCCGGAAGTCCGCCGACATTGTGATGGCTCTTGATCTTGGCGGCGTCCTTCGTGCCCGATTCGATGACATCGGGATACAGCGTTCCCTGCACAAGGAACTTGGCGTCTTCGAGACCGCCCTTAGCGTCTTCGAAGACACGAATGAAAAGTTCGCCGATTGCTTTGCGCTTTTCTTCGGGGTCGGTGATGCCAGCGAGTCGTTCGAAGAAGCGATCGCCTGCACGCACGTGAATCAGTTCAATGCCCTGATGGCGTTGGAACGTTTCGACAACCTGTTCACCTTCGCCGAGACGCATAAGGCCGGTGTCAACAAACACACACGTGAGCTGCGAACCGATCGCTTTGTGAACCAGCGCCGCAGCTACCGCTGAATCGACGCCACCGGACAAACCGCAAATGGCTCGGCCGCTACCGACCTGCGCTCGAATGAGTTCGACCTGTGTCTCGATGATTGACGACATCGTCCACGACGGAGCGAGGCCGCAGCCGTCATACAAGAAATGCTCGAGCAGTTCCTGGCCGTGCGGTGTGTGCACGACCTCGGGATGGAACTGCACCCCGTAGCGACGGTTCTTCACATCTTCATAGGCCGCTGCGGGCGTTTCTGGTGTTGAGGCCGTGATCGTTGCGCCAACAGGCGGAACGGTGATGGTGTCGAAGTGGCTCATCCAGACCGACTGCGTGCGGGGCTGTGCACCACTAAACAGCACATCGTCAGCCACGACAGTGAGTTCGGTGCGTCCGTATTCACCGCGATCGGTACGAGAAACCTCGCCGCCCAAATCGCGGGCGAGTAGTTGCGCGCCGTAGCAAATACCAAGGATCGGAACGCCAAGTTCGTACACGCCTTGGTCAATCGATGGCGCACCATCGACGTGCACCGACGCAGGACCACCCGAAAAGATGATTCCTACAGGGTTCTTGGCAGCAATTTCCGCTGCGGTCAGATTGTGGCCAATGATTTCTGAGAACACATGTGCTTCACGCACGCGACGCGCAATGAGTTGTGCGTACTGCGCGCCGAAATCGACGACAAGGACGGGGCCTACCGTCGATTCAGTGTTCAAGATCAGTGACCCATTCCGACGCCCTGCGCTTTCTGCAGGACCTTTCCTTCGGTCTGCAGTGCAGGAGCAACCATGACCTCGGCCTTTTGGAATTCCTTCACTGTTTGATAGCCACACGTGGCCATCGAGGTGCGAAGGGCGCCAAACAAGTTCATGCGTCCGTCGTTTTCATTCGCGGGACCAACGAGAATTTCTTCGAGCGTTCCGCGAGTTGAGGTCTTAACGCGCGCACCGCGAGGAAGTGTGGGATGGAACGTTGCCATGCCCCAGTGGTAACCACGGCCCGGAGCTTCAGACGCTGCGGCGAGCGGTGAACCGATCATCACGGCATCGGCGCCGCACACAATGGCCTTGGCAATGTCGCCGCCGGTTCCCATGCCGCCGTCGGCGATGACCTGGCAGTAGACGCCGGTTTCATCGAGATGACGCATGCGTGCAGCGCGAGCATCGGCGATTGCCGTTGCCTGCGGAACACCAAGACCAAGCACTGCACGAGTGGTGCATGCATGACCCGGACCAACACCAACGAGGACACCGGCCGCACCGGTGCGCATGAGATGCAGCGCAGCTTGGTACGACGCGCAGCCACCGACAATGACGGGGATGTCGATTTCACGAACAAACTTCTTGAGGTTCAGGGGTTCAACCGTCTTGGAGACATGTTCGGCAGAGACAACAGTTCCCTGAATGACGAGAAGATCGAGTTCCGCTTCGAGAATGGCCTTGGCCAACGACTCGGTGCGCTGCGGAGTTACCGACGCACACGAGGTCACACCTGCAGCGTTAATTTCGCGAATGCGCTGAGCAACAAGTTCGGGCTTGATTGGCTCCATGTAGATCTGCTGCATGCGAGCAGTGGCCTTCTCGACATCGAGCTTGCTGATCTCTTCGAACAATGACTCGGGATCTTCGTAACGAGTCCACAAACCTTCGAGGTTCAGCACACCGACACCACCGAGTCGACCAATTTCGATCGCGGTTGCGGGGCTTACAACACCGTCCATCGCCGATGCCATGAGCGGAAGTTGGAACTTGAACGCGTCGATTTCCCAAGTGATATCGACATCTTCGGGATCACGCGTACGGCGGCTCGGCACGATGGCGATGTCGTCGAAGCCGTATGCACGACGACCCGACTTGCCCATTCCGATTTCGACTTCAGCCATTGCTGATCCCTTCGCTCAAATCCGTCGGGAATACCCCGGGGGAGGAATGACGGAACTGGACCACAAGGGCCCCACTCCGCTGGAAAGAGAGAACCCTACTCTGCGAGACCGGGTGGGAGGACGGCGTTCGGCGCGTCCCAATGCGTGATCGCTGCCTGCGGATCGTGCGTGCCGGTCACGATCGAGAGGAGGTTGCGAAGCATCGCTGCGGTTGCACCCCACACCGTGTCGCCCTCAATTTCGAAGAAAAACACTGGTCGGGTGTGCTCTCCGAAGGTCCAGAGTTCCTCGCGAAACACGCCGTCATTCAATAATTCATAGAGCCCGACGTGCAGCACTAACTCCACCTCATCGGGGGCAGCCTGCAACGTTGGAATCACCAGATGCGGGTCGGTGATTTCCGCAACGTAGGGAACAATCCATGACCGACTCGACACAGTGCGCAGATGATCGAGCTCACCGAGATGCCTCACGACGGATGGATCGAGTGCGATTTCTTCTTCGGCCTCACGAAGCGCAGTAACCCAGAGTTCCTCCCCCGGCTCTTGACGACCGCCAGGGAAACTCACCTCACCACTATGACTGCGAAGCGCTTTTGATCGACGGGTAAGGACCACCTGAGCGGTCCCCGATACGTCCTCGTACAACCCCGCGAGCACGGCAGACCGAAGTGCACCATCGGCAACTTCCCGTGAACGCGGAG
>JBIIGP010000005.1:0-23678 GCA_044236415.1 Acidimicrobiales bacterium
ATCGGTTGAAGGCGGCGTATTCGCCAATGAAAAAGCGACCAATACGCGTGTGGTTGATGGCGCTTGCATCTTCTTGAACCGACCAGGGTTTCCCGGTGGAGCCGGTTGTGCATTGCACTTGGCTGCAGTTGACGCGGGCGAATCTCCGGTGGAGTGGAAGCCGTCAGTGTGCTGGCAGTTGCCGATCAAGGTCGATTGGGTGGAAACCTCATCGACGACGGAAACCGCGACACTTCGCCGCTGGTCTCGGGCCGACTGGGGAGATGAAGGCGCAACGATGGCCTGGTGTTGCACAGAAGGTGATCGGGCATACGTGGGCGATCGGCCGGTAATCGAGTCGTTGGCAGAAGAACTGATTGAACTCGTAGGCAATGAAGTCTTTGTTGAACTCAAACGACGCCTCTAAACGCTCGTGTGGTTGATCGAACAACTATTGTTCGAAGATGGCTAGTCGCTATCTGGGGGATATGAAATGAATCGGGCAAGAAGGTTCGCTGGCGCGGTTGCAGGTGGTGTTGTGGTGAGCGCGTTGTTGCTCTCGGCTTGTGGATCCTCCTCGAGTTCATCCACGACATCCACGACAGTTTCGAAGTCGCCGGCTTCGACAGTCGACGGGATCCTTGCTCTCGGTCGCCCCGTCGTTCTGGGCCATGCCGGCGCAGAAGACGTTGCGCCGCATTCGACCATCTATGCGTTCGAGGAATCCGTTAAAGCCGGTGTCGACGTGCTTGATCTCGACATTCAGCGCACGAAGGACGGTGTTCTTGTCGTGCAGCACGATGACACCACTAAGCGCACCACCGAATCCGATCTCAAGATTGCTGACGTCACCTACGAACAGCTTCATCAACTCGATAACGGGTATTGGTATGCAACCTCGTGCTCAAATACGTGCACAGGCAAGCCGGATTCTGAGTACATCTTCCGCGGAATTCGTACCGGCAAGGTTGCGCCGCCGGCGGGCTACACCGCTGACGATTTCGCTGTGCCGAAGTTCAGCGAGGTTGCTGAGCGATGGCCCGACTATGTGCTCAATATCGAGATCAAGGGCAGGGGTGCTGATGCGTTCATCACTGCAGAACTCCTCGCGAAGGAAATCGCACAGATGAATCGGACCAAGTCGGTCGTGGTTACGTCTTTCGATGACACGGTGGTGGAGAAGTTCCATTCGTTGGCTCCAGATATCGCGATGTCCCCGGGTCTTGATGCGCTCACGAACTACGTCCTGGCCAATGTCCCGATTCCAATGTGGGAAAAGATCCTGCAGGTTCCTCCGGTGTATGAAGGAATTGCCGTCTTCACACCTGACTACGTGCAAAAAACCAAAGCTGCTGGCTATGTGAACTGGATTTGGCCAAACGGTGAGGGTGAAGACGAAGCGGGATATCTCGCTTTGTTCCAGCAAGGCGCCGACGGCATCAACGCATCGAACCCTCAGGCTGGCGTCGCTGCGCTGAATCAGTACATGTCGAAGTAGGACATCCTGGGTGTAACGAGACACTGAGAGTCATGGGTGCTTGAATGCGCCCATGACTTCTGTGGCTGACGAACTTCGAAACACCTACAACAGTGGGCGCACACGACCTCTGGCGTGGCGCAAGCACCAACTTGAGCAGATGGTGAAGATGCTCGAGGAGAACGAGTCGGCGTTCCTCGACGCGCTTGCTGTTGATTTAGGTAAGCCGCGAGTTGAAGGGTTCATCACTGACATTGCATTCGTGACGAGCGAAGTGAAGTCGATGATTAAGAACCTAAAGAAGTGGAATAAGCCGGAACGAGTTGGTACTCCCATCATCGCGATGCCGGGGAAGTCACGTTTGGTCCCCGAACCAGTTGGCGTTGTTCTTGTTATCGCTCCGTGGAATTATCCGATCCACCTCCTACTGGTCCCAGTCGCCGGCGCAATTGCTGCCGGCAACGCAGTAGTGATGAAGCCCTCTGAAGTTACGGTGACCGTTTCGGCCCTTTTGGCAACGTTGGTGCCGAAGTATCTCGATTCCTCGGCAATTGCACTTGTCGAAGGGGGAGTGCCTGAAACCACCGATCTCCTTGAACAACATTTCGATCACATCTTCTATACGGGCAATGGAACTGTCGGTCGAGTTGTGATGGCGGCGGCAGTGAAGAACCTCACTCCAGTCACCCTTGAACTTGGCGGAAAGAGCCCGGTGATCGTCGATGCATCCGCAAACCTCCGAGTCGCTGCGCGTCGAGTTGCCTGGGGAAAGTGGTTAAACGCGGGACAGACATGCATCGCTCCGGACTATGTGATGGTGGATGCATCAGTGCGCGATGGGTTTGTTGACGAACTCGGTAAAGCAATCACTGAATTTTTTGGGTCTGACCCAAAAGGGAGTGAGAGCTACGGGCGAATCGTTTCGCCGAATCACTTCGCCCGTATTTCGGCGCTGATGGAAGGCGGAACCGCAGCCATTGGGGGAGAGACCGACTCGGCTACGCGTTATATAGCTCCAACGGTTCTTCTCGATGTCGATCCAACAGCGCAAATCATGAAAGAAGAGATCTTCGGTCCGCTGCTTCCCATTATCGATGTTGCGTCAACAGACGAAGCGATCGCTCACATCAATGCGAACCCGCATCCACTCGCGCTCTATGTCTTTACTGGAGAGAAGCGAGTTGCCGCCGATGTCGTCAATCGGACGACTGCCGGTGGCGTCACTGTCAACGGAACGATCATGCATTTTTCGAATCCAAATCTTCCGTTTGGAGGAATTGGCGAAAGCGGAATGGGCGGGTACCACGGAAAGTCCGGTGTGCGGTTGTTCCAACACTTGAAGCCAGTTTTGACGCGTGGCACGAAGATGGATCCCTCGATCGCCTACCCGCCATACACTGACCGAAAAGCAAAGATTTTCCGCAAAGTTCTCTAAATCAGCGCAATCAGAGACTCTTCACCCTCGTAGAAGTAGCAGTTGGGGTGCGGGAATCGGCTTCACGTTCAACTAATCCGCCGCTTTCGATAGAGGATCGGTACCCTCAAAGCAGAAACCCGCTTCTTGTGGGGACTGCGTTTTTGACAATCGATTGTTGTCTTCGTTGAAACGTTCTCTTCGTCTCCTTGAGGCATTACGAAGGGATTGTCATGTCTGCGTCTTCCTCCTCCGAGGCTCAAGATGGCATTGGCCACGTTCCTGTTCGACCGGTCGCGGTTGTGTATTGCGAAGGAAACTTCGGAAAGATTGATGGGAAGACGGCAAACGGGCTTGTCCGTCAGAGTGAAACCTATGTCATCGCTTCGGTAATCGACAGCACGTGTCGCGAACGCGATGCCGGGATGGTTCTTGATGGAGTGCCCAATGGCGTCCGTGTCGTTGGCGATCTCGACGAAGCACTCGCACATGGTCACGGCAACCCTGGCATCTTCATTGTTGGATTGGCTCCAACCAGTGGCCTTCTTTCGTATGCCGAGCGCAACGTGATTCTTCACGCCATTGCCCGTGGCCTCCATGTCGTGAGTGGGCTCCATGAGTTCCTCACTGAAGATGCGGAGTTCGTTGCGGCCGCACACGCTTCCGGTGTGCTCATCACTGATGTGCGTATGCCCCGGGCGAAAAAGGATCTCCGAATGTTCACGGGACGCATTCGAGATGTCACTTGCCCCAGGATTGCTGTGCTTGGCACAGACGGTGCGATTGGAAAACGAACCACAGCAACGATTCTGACGAAGGCCCTCAACGATCATGGGATTCGTGCGGTCATGGTGAGCACTGGCCAGACAGGACTAATTCAAGGCGCTCGCTACGGCGTGGCGCTCGATGCGGTTCCTGCGCAGTTTGTTACAGGCGAACTGGAAGCTGCTGTCCTCGAAGCCTTCGACAATGAAGACCCCGATGTGATCATCGTTGAAGGCCAGGGCGCCCTTAGCCATCCGACGTACTTGAGTTCCACGGCAATTCTCCGTGGGAGTCAACCTCAAGGCGTTGTCCTCCAACACGCGCCGACGAGGAAGAGTGCCAGCGACTTTCCAGATTTCCCAATGCCGACCGCTGCGAGTGAAATCAAACTCATCGAACTCTTTGCGAAAACAAAAGTCATTGGACTGACGATCAATCACGAACTCATGACTGATGACGATGTCTCAGCGGCAATTGCACTCTACGAATTAGAACTGGGTATCCCGGTGACTGATGCGTTGTGGCGATCGGGAGATCGTCTTATCGAAATGGTTCTTGCCTCATTCCCTTCGCTTCATCCGGGCGCACCGCTTGATGTCCATTGAGTGCCCCGAGGATTGAGATTGATCTCTCCAAGATCGCCTCGAATGCTTCGCGCCTTGTGGAACTCACCGCCGAAAAAGGAGTTCGAGTCACAGCAGTGACGAAGGCATTCGGTGGCCGGCCCGACATCGCGAGAGCGCTTGTGGGAGCGGGCGTCGCTGCACTGGGTGATTCGAGAATCGAGAATCTTGAAAGATTGCGAACCGACTGCGTTCCGTCGCCAACAACTTTGATTCGTTCGCCGATGCCGAGTCAGGCGCAACGAGTAGTTCGAGCAGTTGATCTCTCGCTCAATACGGAGATTGAAACAATCGAGTTGCTTTCCAAGTCTGCAGTGGACCTTGATGTCGACCACCGCATTGTTCTCATGGTCGAACTTGGTGATCTACGCGAGGGATTCATGCCCGACGAAGTGGATGAAGCGCTTAAGCGTGTACTTGATCTTCCGCACCTTCACTTTGCCGGCATTGGCACGAATCTGGCCTGCCGAAGTGGGGTTATCCCCGATTGCGCCAACATGGGGGAGCTTTCGCGTCTTGCTGATCGCCTTGAGTCCGAACATTCCGTGAGCGTCGATGTTGTCTCGGGTGGGAACTCGGCAAACATCGATTGGCTCACAAGTGGGAGCCCGATTGGACGAATCAACGATCTACGCCTTGGCGAGTCGATTCTCTTGGGTCAAGAACCGCTGCATCGGCGACCTCTTGATGGACTTCATACCGATTCCTTTGTGCTGATTGGTGAAGTCATTGAATCGCGGCGCAAGCCGACGCAGCCATGGGGACAATCGGCACAGTCGGCATTCCCACGGGCGACGGCCCGGGTTGAGAGTTCAGAGGCGTGGCAAACCATCGTCGCGATAGGGCGGCAAGACACGGACCCGGAGGGTCTGGCGATGCCAGACGGGGTCACCTATCGCGGTGCAAGCAGCGACCATCTCGTACTTGGAACGCAGGAGCGGTACCGCCCCGGAGTGGAACTGCGATTCATTCCTGATTACAGCGCTCTTGTGCGGTCAATGACGTGTCCCAATGTTCGACAGGTTCGCTGCACCTGAGAGCGGCATCACGTGACGACATCGTCAGTGCCAAGTCTTTAGAGTTCAACTTCCATGGAACGCAAGGGAATCTCGGACAATGCCTGACTGGAACGCAATCGCCAAGCGAAATTCCCGTTCAGTGCAAACCACGATCGGTTGGATCTTCTGGGATCCAGGCGCAGTGCGCCGCTTCGAGAGCCTTGGTCTTCCGGGGCCAATCGGTTACATCGCCTCCCGGTGTGCGCCGCTAGCGCCGGCGGGTGCCGAAGCAGTGACTGCTGCATTTGGTTCGATACGTCCGCAAGCAATTTCATTGACGTTTGATCTCGTGGCATCACGTACCAACTTCGAATCTGTGTGGCAGGAACGAAATCACGCGATCGTCGAGGGTCTTCATGAGTTTGCGCCGGCGATTGTTCCCGCTCTCGAGGAACTCGGGCCAACGCTTTGGCCGGTTGTCGAACAACTCCCGACGACCGGACGCGTGTTCTTCGCTTCTCACTTGCCGATGGAACGACCAAAGGATCCGTTGTTGTCGGGGTGGCACGCAGTGAATTGCCTGCGAGAGTGGCGCGGTGACACGCATTGGGCTGTCGTTGCGGCTGCGGGGCTGACTGGAATCGAGGCATCAATTCTTCATAACGAATGGTTGGGTTATGAAGATGGTTGGCTGCCCACATCGAGGGGAAGTAGCCCCGATGAGATTCAGGTTGGTTGGGAACTCCTAGCGGCGCGAGGTCTGGTGCGGGAGCGGCACGTGACAGACGAGGCATTGCAACTGCGACAACGCATCGAAGGCGACACGGATCGATTAACCACGCTTCCGTGGGAGCTTCTGGGCGAGTCGGCGTCACTACAGTTCGCCGAACGTTTTGAACCCCCGTGTGAACTCTTGCTCAATCGTGTGGATGAAACAGCTGGTCCGAACTATCAGCCGGCATCACGAATTCGTCATTCGTGAGACGAAGAGTTCCGACGCACCTTCTTCACTATCCAAACGACGAGAAAGATCATCAGTGCCAGGAGAATCACGACCACAAGGATGACCAGTGCGACAGCCCAAACAATCAATTCTTTGCTTTGGGTGGGGGTCAGATTTCTTTGAATGTCTGTGGTTGACGAGATGCGAAGGTTCGTTAGCGATGCTGACGCGGTCGGGGAAGCAGCAGACCCATTGATTGGACCTTCGGCAACGAGAGAAAGGGTATGTGTGCCCGACTCAATGTCGTAGAGGATGAGAAAACTTCCGTCGGATCCGGTTCCTTCAGCGGGAGGCGCGAAGGTCGAGCGCAGCCGTCCGTCGATGAAGAGATGGAAGGTGTCAGTTGGAGCGCCAGTGACAGTCGTATCGAAGGTCAACCACAGCGAATCCTTGTCAGTTGTGAAATCGGTGTTCGAAACGGTGTTTCGAGCCGTTGCGACCGAGGGGCCAGAGGCTTGGTCGGCGATCGCAGTCGAGAGATAACTCACCGATGAGTTGTAGGTCGGCGAAGGAGCAACTCCTTGAGCGACAAGCACGAGTTCTTCTGACGGTTCAGAAGAGGTTTGTTTCCATGTCGTTGCAAGTGCTGCATCGGACGCGCCCATCATTGGCGACCACCACAGCCCAACCCCTGAGCTCTTTGTCGAAGCAGAGTTGGCGTACCACCCGATGGGGTATTGGTGTTTGTCGACTCCGGCATCGGAGGATGGTGGCTTCAGATGAACGTCAACGACCTGACCGAGTCCGGGGTAGCCGGCATAGGGCTCACCCACGAGTGAGATGTAATTGTCGACGAAGGTTTGATTGGAGCCCCGACCGATATCGAGTCGCGTGAGCTTGTAACGAAGGTCATTTTTCGCCCCACCGATGCGAGCAAGGTTCACCTCGGGAGAGTCAAAGAGTGTGAGTTGTCGCGGGGGAGTTGCGAGCGCCAGCGCTGCGGTGGTCGCAACATTCGCGCCGAAGCTGTGGCCGATGAGGTGGATCTGCCCGCCATTGTTGGAAAACCCAGCGGCAAGTGTTTGATCGATCACTGTGGCCATCCGATGACCGTTTACTTCGGTGGCTCGTTCGGGAGCGGATGCAGCGAGTGCGCTCGAATCGGTGGCGCTTTGGTCAACCCAGCTGTACATGAGAACTGTCGCGCTTGGATCAGCCGACTGCAGCGAAGTGGCAAGGTTTGCGAAAAGCGTGATCGTTGCTTGGTTGGTTTTGGGATCAACCAGTGCGGGATTCCACATCGTCACGAGGTCGGCGGAAGTCGCTTGCGCGGCCTCGTAGGTCGCGAGCAGTCCAGCGGCCCATCCGTGTGTCATCACCATGACGTTCCCTGCAGTGATCGAATCTGGAGCAACCGGCGTGAAGGTGGTGCCGTTCCATTTCCCTAAACGTTGAGCGAGTGGGTACGGACTTACGTTCGTTTGTTCTGCTGTGGGGACGCCAGCGGGAGCGGGAAAGGCAGAGAGGGGGGCCGGTACCGATGCGTTGAGCACCGAACATCCGGTCGTGACGAGTGCGCACATCACAAGAGCGATCGCGAACGCTCGAGAAGTGCAATACCTATGGCGCGTTGGTGGGGAATCGTGAAGTGCAGGGGTAGTGATCACAATGCGCCGAGGCTAACGGCAGTGCGTATGGGTTCGTTCGTTACCCGGGCGTACTCACAGGCAGTTGGGCTCCGGTCGGGGGCGGGAAAAAAAGATGTAGTTCCAACATTGTGTAGGGTCTCTACTAATGAAGCCCTCGACCGCTCTCATCCGGGAACTGGCAGAACTTGCCCCGCTCTTTGATCGACTTCGAGCCGATGGATTGCGCCGGCGAAATCTGACGTTGCCACGGCGTCGGCTTCTCATGTTCCTTCACGAATCCGGTCCGCTTCGTTCGAGCGAGTTGGCCCAACGACTTGCGGTGACACCCCGCGCGGTAACCGCTCTCGTTGACGGTTTGGTCGACTCTGGGTACGTCGAGCGTCGACCTGATCCCTCTGATCGTCGTGCGACTTTTGTGGAACTCACCGACTCTGGAATCGAAATCTGTAGCGATATGCAGAAATCATTCGACAGTTTTGCAGCGCAACTGTTTGCGGGGATCAGTCCCGGTGACATCGAAGCGGCAGTGAAGACGATTGCGGTCATTCGTAAGAACTTCGAGCGAATGCTTGCCCCATGACCGCCGCTCAGAACGCACCACTACGAAATGGAAGAACGAAGTACATGTCGAGTCGTTGGACGCCCGAAAAGATTCACCAGCGGCGCTGGTTCACGCTGATTGCTATCTGCATCGCCGTGACGATTACATCTATCGATAACACGATTATGAACGTTGGTCTCCCCTCAATCGTGCGAGAGGTGGGCGCGTCACAAGCGCAACTTCAATGGCTCATCGACTCGTACACCATCGTGTTCGCATGTTTGCTCCTAACGATGGGAGCGATCGGCGACAAATGGGGCCGTCATCGCACAATGATGATCGGGCTTGTGATCTTCGGCGTTTTCTCGGCGTACGCAAGCCAGGCCGATAGCGCGAATGCTCTCATCATCGCTCGCGGTTTGATGGGTATCGGCGGCGCTCTCATCCTTCCGGCGACTTTGGCGATTCTCAGCAATACCTTCGAAGGCAAAGAACGATCGAAAGCAATTGGAATTTGGGCGGCAGTTGCGGGCATCGGAGTTGCTGCGGGCCCGTTACTTGGTGGATTTCTTCTTGATCATTTTTGGTGGGGATCGATTTTCCTAATCAACGTCCCAATCTGCGTCGTCGCCGTAGCTATGGGCTGGTTTCTTGTTCCGCCTTCGAAGAGTGCTGATGAAGGCCATCGTCTTGATCCCGTTGGCGCTCTGCTTTCGATCGTGGCGCTCGTTGGTTTGTTGTACGGGATTATCGAGATCCCTGAAAAAGGATGGTCAAGTCCCGAGGTGCTCTTCGCTGTGGGCTTTGGGCTGCTCTTCCTTGCGGTCTTCACTTGGTGGGAGCTTCGAATCGATCACCCCATGCTTGATCTCAACTTCTTCCGAAATGCTCGCTTCAGCGCAGCGAGCATGACAATCACAATCAATTACTTCGTGATGTTTGGCTCGACGTTCTTGATCGTGCAGTACTTCCAGTTCATTCTTGGGTACTCGCCACTAAAAGCGGGCGTAATGACAGCACCAGTTGCGATTGGGCTCATGGTGACGAGTCCGCAAGCACACAAATATGTCGTCCGGTGGGGAACGACCAAAGTGGTCATTCTTGGACTGCTGATCTGCTCGGCCGTGATGTTTTGTTATGGAATTGAAACGATCATCGCGTCTGATGTTGGCGGTGTCGTGGTGCGCCTGATCTTTGGTGTGGGACTCGCTCTCACTGCGACACCGGCCACCGAATCCATCATGGGTGCACTACCTCGTGATCGTGCCGGTGTTGGATCAGCGGTGAATGACACCACCCGTCAGATCGGTGGAGCTCTCGGTGTCGCCGTCATCGGAAGCTTGTTCGCTTGGCGCTATCAGGCATCCTTGTCAGACCTTTCGGGGCTACCAGCGGATGTGGCTTCGGCTGCGCAGAACTCGATCGGAAAGGCCATCCAAGTCGCAAGCACGTTGCCCTCCGACGAAGCCGCTTCGTTGCTCGACAATGCAAAGCAGGCCTACGTCTCAGGTATGAGGGTGGGCGTCTGGACGTGCGCACTGGTTCTGCTCGGCGCTGCCGTTCTAACGGCCAAGTTTCTGCCTTCGACTCCGGGGACACCCGACGACGACGGCGAACTTCGAGATCAAGAGGTCGAAGCGGTGTCGCTTGATGACGGAATCATCTGATTCCAGCCTGCATGTTGTTCCGGTTATCGTTCCTCGACCGCAACCCGAGGGGGAACAATGGCAAAGCGCGTGATGATCGCAACAATGAAGGCAAATCCTGGACAACGCGACGAACTGCTGGCGCAGTTTGGCGACATGTTCGCTGTTGCCAACGCCGAAGCTGGCACCGAGATTTACACGCTCGTCGCTGGTGACGATGCTGACACCATCTACATGATTGAGCAGTACGCCGATCAAGCCGCGATGGATGCGCACATGGGTAGCGAAACTCTCGCAGCGCTGTACCCGAAGATCGGCCCGTTTATGGCCGACGGTGGTGCCGTGATGGGTTCAGTTCATTCCGAACTCGACTGAACGTTTCTTCAGTCGGGATCAAGAAGGCTGCTGAGGTCCGGCGGCACATCGATCGCAACTTGTTGCAACCATTCGATCGGTATGACCTCGAGGGTCTTTTGATTCGTTGAGGCAAGAACAACTGGGGCGGCGCAGCCGTCGTTAAAAGCGATGGCCCAGTTGCGTGCGGTAACGCACCAGCGGTCACCCGGTACAAGACCAGGGAATCGATACTGCGGCATCGGCGTAATGAGGTCGTTGCCAATTGATCGCTGGTGTTCAAGAAACTCGGGGGTCATGACCGCACAAATGGTGTGCAGTCCAATGTCTTCGGGGCCGGTCGTGCAGCAACCGTCTCGAAGAAATCCGGTCATGGGGTCAGTGCCACACGGTTCAAGCGTTTCGCCAAGGACATTGCGGTCGGCGTTCTCGGGACGCATTACTTCTTCTCCGCTTTCCAGCCTTGGGTCATGATGAAAATTCCTTCAGCACGAGCGGTGACTTCGCCGTCGATCGAGATTGTCCCAAGTGTGAAGACCTTGCGGCCCTCGACTCGATCGACCCAACTTTCAAGCTGGAGTTCGCGCTCAATCCATGTTGGACGTTCGTAGCGAATCGACAACGTTCCAGTGAACCCGCCGAGTCCGTTACAGACGTTGGTGGCACCGAGTAATTCATCGAACAACAAGGCGATGATTCCGCCGTGGACCATCCCGGGCGGCCCGTTGTACTGCGCACCGAGAAATGCACGACCCGTAGTGCGGCCATCAACAACGTTGAGATCGACATCGGCCGAAAGTGGATTGAGGGGTCCGATGATTGGGCTCCACGGGAAGAACACACGTGGTTCGTTGGCCTGAGCACCTATTGGCCCTTGATCCCCCAGACGGCCCTGCATGGGAAGGCCGTCAACTCGATGTGGTTCGAGTAGCGCAGCGGCTTCATCAATGAGAGCGGCAGCGCGTTCGAGCGATGAGGTCGGTGCGTTTGCTCGACGAAGTGACGTAATGAGAGCACGGGTTGAGGCGGCCACAGTTGCGGTGGCCGCCTCGTCGTCAAGTGTCCAACCCGCAGTGAACGGAGCGGGTTCTTCGTTGGTCATGCGTTGTAACCGAATCCTTCAGTTGTTGCGCTTGAGCCGGGAAGGCCGGGTTCAAGTCGTCCGGTGAGCCAACCACCGTCAACGACAAGTTCTGTGCCAGTGATGTAGCTGGCTTCCGCACTTGCAAGGAACGCGACTGCCGCGGCAATTTCGTTTGGATAGCCGATGCGCTGAATTGCTTGTTGCTGATACGGCATTGTTTCGAGGATTGGATCGTTGATTGGATTTCCCATGACGGTATTGACGCCGCCGGGGTGCACCGAGTTCACGCGAATTCCAAACCGACCCCACTCCATGGCCGCAGTCTTTGTCATCCCGCGGATGGCGAACTTCGATGCGGAGTAGGAGATGAGTCCGTTTTTCGAAGCGATTCCATCGATTGATGAAATGTTCACGATGGAACCACCGCCGGATTCTTTCATTAGCGGCATCGCGGTCTTCATGCCCAGGAAGCAACCAACCTGGTTCACATTGATCACCGTCATGTACGCCTCGAGCGAGGTGTCCTCGATTGCCGATGGCCAAATGATCGCAGCGTTGTTTACGAGAGCATCAAGGCGGCCGCCGAATTCTTTGGTTGCAGCAATCGCCGCTTGCCATTCGGCTTCGTTACTGACGTCGAGGTGGACGTAGAGGGCATTTGCTCCGATGTCGGCAGCGACTGCCTGACCCTCGGTATCGAGCACATCAGCCAGAACGACCTTTGCCCCTTCGCTGGCAAACAGGCGAGCCTCGGCCTCGCCCTGTCCGCGTGCTGCCCCGGTGACGATGACAACCTTGCCGTCGAATCGACCCATGATTCCCCCTGATCCTCGGCTCCTCGATTGGGAGCGACGGAAGGAGTGTAGGGAATTGCGGGCCCTTGCGGTCGATCGAAGGTCGGTGGTTGGTCTGGAGCTGCGCGGTCTGTTCTACTTTGGGAACTACATCTGTTTCCGAGGAGACCCGTGAAGATTCGCCGCACCGTCATCGCCACCGCAGCAGCAGTGGCCCTGTTCCTTCCTGTCGCCGCATGTTCGAGTGATTCGTCCTCCAGCAGCACGACCTCAACAACGGCATCAAGCGGCGATCAGATCACCGACACCGCATGCCCATTCACCGGAACCGTCGAGACCAGTTCGGGTGGCAAGGCCGGAACGCCGTCAGCGTTGGGGTCGATCACGACGTCGAAGGAAGGATGTGTCGACAACATCCAATTGAAGTTGGGTAATGCAACGGGCGCTTGGACGGCGGCCTACGCAACGGGCCCAGTTGTTGATGCCTCGGGTGCAACGGTTGCGACGCAGGGTGCTGCGACGCTCGTCATCACCCTTGCTGAAGGATCGTGGACTGGCACCCCTGCCGCTCCCACAACCGTGCTTCCTGTTCAGCTTGATTATGTGCAGTCGATCAACGTGGTCGCCGGTCCCAACGGATCGCTTCTTGTTGCCTTTGGGCTTTCCGCGAAGAAGCCCTACCAGGCGAGCGATTCGCAAACCCCTGCGTACATCTCACTCGGCATCGGCTGATCCTCAGTTTCATTACTGACGTTTCAGCGAACGGTGATTGCGAGAATCGCCGCGCACACGATTCCGTAGATTCCAACTGCTCGACGCAACAACGTTGGGTGAAGGCGTCGGCCATAGTGAGAACCAAGCCATCCGCCAGCGAGGGTGAGAGGAGCCATCATCGCGACGACCCCCCATTGCACTGGTCCCCAAATAGCGAAGATCACTACCGCGACAATGTTGATGGAAAACTGCAGCACGCTTTTGAGTGCATTTAGCCGTTGGAGATGGTCGATCATCGTGATGCCAAGCATCGCTAACAAGATGACACCGAGAACGCCGCCGAAATAGCCGCCATAAATGGCGGCAATAAAAACACCGACGACAGATGCGATGTTGTGTTCAGCGACGATGGCTTCGCCGGTTTCAGGGTGAAGACGCGCAAGTCTTTTTTGAATCGCCGGTTGTGCGATGAGAAGTAGTGACGCGCCGAGAACCAGGAACGGAACGAGAATTCGAAAGATATTGCTCGACGTTGTCAGAAGGATGACTGCGCCTACCAGTGCTCCTGCAAAGGCGGCGGGCAAGAGCATGCGAACGTTTGCACGCTGACCTTCAAGTTCTTTGCGGTAACCGGCAATCCCACCGAGATAGCCAGGAACAAGTCCAACTGTATTTGTCACATTTGCCGTGACAGGCGGGAAGCCAAGGGCAAGAAGGGTGGGGAAGGTGATGAGCGAACCCCCTCCGGCAACAGCATTAATGCCGCCGGCAAGAAGTGCAGAGACGGCGAGGAGGATGATGCCGCCGGCGCTCAGATTGTCCATGGGTCCTGATCGTACGGGGCGCGCCCCCATCGGTGGTGTGGTGGACTTGGTTTTTCCGAGTTTGTGGGGGAGTCGAATGGCAGTCGTCGAAACAACAATTGCGGGCGAAGGTATCGCTCGGGTGACATTGAACGATCCCGATCGTTACAACGCGCTCACCCCAGCGCTTATCGATGGACTCGCTGACGCTTTTGCATCAATCCGCCGAGATCGTGACGTGCGTGTCGTGATCCTCGACGGAAATGGTCGCGGTTTCTGCGCCGGGGCCGACATGAGCGGTACCGGCGGAGTCCCCGATCGTTCTCGCGGTCGTGGGCCGGTCGGGTTTGTGCATGAGATGCAAGAACACCTCATGGAGGTCGTGTTAGCGATCCACGAAACCCCACAGCCAGTTGTTGCCGCACTTCACGGTGCTGTTGTGGGTGGGGGATTGGCGTTGGCGCTTACGTGCGACCTTCGTGTCGCTTCGGCTGACGCGTTCTTTGCCTCACATTTCATCCGCGTGGGTTTGTCGTCCTGCGATCTCGGCACGAGTTACTGGTTACCCCGTATCTGTGGGCCAACGATCGCCGCTGAGCTCATGCTCACCGGGCGTCGATTCACCGCTGACGAAGCGCGCGAGTACGGGGTGCTGAATCGAGTGACAACTTCAGACGAACTCCAGTCGACCGCTCTTGAGCTGGCAGGAATGATCGCTGACAATTCTGAGTATGGCGTGCGCATGACCAAAGTCGGGATGTGGGCCAACCTCGACGCGTCGAGTTTGCGTGCAGCAATGGAACTTGAAAACCGCACGCAGGTTCTTGGCACCTTCACTGGCAACATGACCGAAGCAGGCGAAGCGTTCCGGGAAAAGCGGGCGCCTGAGTGGAAGCAGATGTGACATGCCCACGCAACGATTGAACGGTATTGATCTGTATTGGGAACAAGCGGGCGAGGGGCCTCGGTTGCTGATGTTCAATGGCTCCGGCTCGACAATCGAGCGCATGCGGCCACTGTTCGACGTGCTCGCAACTCAGTTTGATGTCGTGCTGCACGATCAACGTGGACTCGGGCGAACCGAAATCCCTGTAGGTCCGTATTCGATGGCGGACTATGCGGCCGACGCCACTGCCCTCGTTGATTTTCTCGGCTGGGAAACCTTCAACGTCATTGGCATCAGTTTCGGTGGCATGGTCGCTCAAGAGTTTGCTGTCAACGCTCCCGAACGAGTTGAGCGGCTGGCATTGCTGTGCACATCGCCTGGTGGAGAGGGTGGTTCGTCGTATCCGCTTCACAAAATCCGTTCGATGGACGCAGCGGAACGAGCAGCAATTTCAATGACGATTATGGATACGCGGTTCACTCCCGAGTGGCTCGATGAGCACCCATCGGATCGGTTATTCGTCGATGGCATTAGCGGTCAATACGGCGCGAAGGCAGGCTCAGAGGCGGAACGGGGTGAGATCGAACAACTGAATGCGCGAAGCGTCCATGACGTCTGGGATCGCCTCGATCGAATTTCTGCTCCGACCTTTATCGGAGCTGGTCGCTACGACGGCATCGCCCCGCTCTCAAATAGCGAAGCGATGGCCGAGCGGATTCCAAACTCGGAACTGCACGTCTACGAGGGCGGGCACGGATTCTTCGCACAGGATGCGACGGCGTTCCCCGACATCTTCAGTTTTCTCGCGAGTTGAACTGCTGGCGGCTTACGCCATCTGGTTCATGAACTGATTCAGATCGA
The DNA here is from genome assembly GCA_044236415.1 of Acidimicrobiales bacterium. Taxonomy (GTDB): domain Bacteria; phylum Actinomycetota; class Acidimicrobiia; order Acidimicrobiales; family Acidimicrobilacustridaceae; genus Acidimicrobilacustris. The sequence goes on from JBIIGP010000005.1 coordinate 15,532, forward strand.
AGTATTCGCGCCACTTTGCGATCTTGTCGCCCTCAAATTCAAAGATGCCGAGTACGGGAAGCTCAATTTCGCTGCCGTCTTCCTTTTCGAAGATGTCGACACGCTCGGTGACAACCATTGGGCCTTTTGAAATCATGTTGTCGATGCGAAACACCTTGACCTTGAGGCCAGCGGTGAATCCGTCGATCATCATTCGAATCGCTTCATGACCGACCATGGGATCGACCGGAATGTTGTGGTACACGCCGTCTTCGGTGAAGAACGCGACGACCTTGTCGTGGTCGCCTTCGGCCCAGGCATCACAAAATTCCTGAACAAGTGCTTCGTACTTCGCTCCGTCGCTCATGACGTTCCTTCGTTGTCCAAGGGTTCGGCACTTCGCCGTCCTAGGGGACATCCTGACACTCGGAGGCAGCGGTTGTCGTGTCGATTGGCTACGGTCCTCAGTAGGGGGAATCAATGTCGGAAAATCATGATGCAGGATCAATGATTGATTTCGCGCTGAATCCGCTCCCCGGAGCCGAACTTCACAAGGTTTTTCGAACCTTGCGATCCGAGCATGGCGATGTGGCTCCGGTGACCTTCTTTGGAATGCCAACGTCCGCCATTTTGAGTTGGGATGCACTGCGCGAGTTCTTCGCCTCCAACGAGGAATTTCCGGGTGGTGAGGTCTACAAATATCAACTCGAAAAGACAGTTGGTCGAACGTTTATTTCGATGGACGGTTCAGACCATGACGTCTATCGGCGACTTGTCACTCCCGCATTCCGCTCGCGTGCAGCAATTCGATTCGTCGATGAGGAACTCACGCCGTTGGCTCACGAATTACTGAATGGTTTGGTTGAGAAGGGCGAAGCCGACCTCATCGCTGAATTCACGAATCGACTTCCGTTCTGGGCAATCAGTCAGAAACTCGGCCTGCCCGAAGGTTTCGAAGATCGTCAACGCGAATGGGCCCTCGCAATCCTTTCCGAACCGAGTAATCCCGAAGGTGCTCGTAGGGCTGCCGATGAACTTTCCGAAGTCATTGCTCCAGTTGTTGTTGCGCGGCGGAAAGACCCTGGGACTGACGTGATTTCACAACTCGTCTCGGGGGAATTTCAGGGAGTGAAACTCACCGACGAGGAAGTGCACTCGCATGTTCGCTTGCTCTTTGCTGTTGGGGCCACGACAACATCCGACGCACTGAGCAATCTTCTTTGGGCGCTGTTGCACCGCCCGGGCCTTGTCGATCGAATCCGTACGACACCTGAACTTCGGCCCGCTCTTGTGCGGGAACTTCTGCGCTGGGAACCACCGGTTCCACTCCTGCCCCGAATGGCGCTGCATGAAGGAACCATTGGTGGCGTGAAGATTCCTGCGGGTTCGATGATCCTTGCCGGAATCGCATCGGCGAATCGAGATCCTGATCGATTCACTGAACCTGATGAGTTTGATATCGATCGGCCCGACGCCGACGTTCTTACGTTCGGATTTGGCGTCAAGTTCTGTCCCGGTACGCATATGGCCAAACAGCAACTTCTCGCCGCGCTCGACGTTCTTCTCGATCGCCTTCCGGGGTTGAGACTGGCCGGGGACGATAAGGGGGCAGTTCCATCTGGATGCAATTTGCGATCGGTGTCGTCACTCCGATGCGAGTGGGACTCCTAGTGAGCATTTCGCTGAGTATCGCCGCCGGGCCTACCGTGTGACCAGATTTCACTGAGGGGGAAGAAGCCATGGCCGATTTCAGTATCGATCCAGCATTCCAAGAGCAGCTCGACTGGATCCGCGAGTTCGTAAAGACCGAGGTCGAGCCGCTTGATCTGGCTTTTGCGGGCGAGGACATGGTCTACAACAAGGCCAGCGCGTTCTACGAAGAGGCGATTCGCCCTCTGCAGCAAGTAGTGAAAGACCGTGGCCTGTGGTCTTGCCACCTGACTCCCGAGTTTGGAGGGCAGGGATACGGACAGGTGCAGTTGGCATACATGAACGAGATCCTTGGGCGTTCGCAGTTCGGGCCGACAGTGTTTGGAAATCAGGCTCCCGACTCGGGCAACGCCGAGATCATCGCTCATTACGGAACCCCCGAGCAGAAAGCCAAGTATCTCGAGCCGCTGCTCGATGGCCGTATTTCTTCGTGTTACTCAATGACCGAACCACAGGGCGGTGCCGACCCTGGCGTCTTCACGTGTCGCGCTGTGCGCGACGGCGACGAATGGGTGATTGATGGCGAGAAATGGTTTTCCTCGTCGCTGCGTTATGCCTCGTTCTTGATTGTCATGGTCATTACTGATCCCGATGTTGCAGTGCATAAGGGCGCCTCGATGTTCTTGGTGCCTGCGGACTCACCTGGGATTGAAGTTGTTCGAAACGTTGGCGTTGGCCAGGAACACGAAAGTCATGGAGGACACGCATACGTTCGCTACAACAGCGTTCGGGTTCCGGCCGATCATCTTCTCGGTGGGGAAGGTCAGGCTTTCGCGATCGCCCAGACGCGTCTTGGCGGAGGACGCTTGCATCACGCCATGCGCACGGTCGGCGCGGTGTCGCGTTGTCTCGACATGTTGTGTGAGCGTGCGCTTAGTCGAACGACGCAGGGTGAACTTCTTGCGCGTAAACAAGCCACGCAGGAAAAGATTGCCGATTCATTTATTGAGCTTCTGCAGTTCAAACTTCAGGTTCTTCATGCGGCATGGGTTGTCGACCAAAAGGGTGGCCATGCTGCGCGAAAGGAAATCGCCGCAGTGAAGGTCGCTACGCCGAAGGTGTATCGCGAAGCCGTACTGCGGACGATGCAATTGCACGGAGCACTCGGTGTCTCAAATGAAATGCCATTGGCGAACATGCTCATGGCTTCAGTCACGATGGGAATCGCCGACGGACCGACCGAGGTTCATAAGTTCACCGTCGCGCGCGAAGTGCTCAAGGAGTACTCACCGGCCGAAGGTGATTGGCCGAGCGAGCATCTTCCCGAACGCCGTGCAGCAGCGCGCGCCGAATATGCCGACTTACTTGAGCGCTCAGTTGTCGATCGTTAACCGAGAGGGTTAGTAACCGCCGCCGAGTTTGCGGTGATCCCACGAGATGGTGCGCTCAACGTTGAGCTTCACGACAACGCGCTTGTGAAGCATCATCTCGACTGCGCCCTTCATCTCTTCGGTGTAGGGCGCCATGTAGCGATCGAACACACTGATGCCCAATTCGAACATGCGGTCGGGGTCATCGATGATTTCGGCCTTGCCGATAAGGGTTACGCCACGAAGGGTTTCGTAGGTGTCGCCGTCTTCAACAAGCATCGTGAGGTTGGGGTTGCGGCGAAGGTTCATGACCTTCTGTGCTTTTGCCTTGGACTCAATGCCGACGCAGCCTTCGAGAAATCCGTACCACATCGCGATTGAGTGGATGCTGCCGTCGGGATTGATGGTCGACATGGTCATCGAACGGCGACCAGAAAGGAACTCATCGATTTCTTCCTGGCTCATCACGATCTTGTTGCGCTGCTTGACGCCACGCTGCGGTTCTTCGTCGGCCATGGTTCCCCCTCGTTGTGCGGACCGGAGAACGGTAACACTGTGCCTGATGGGGATGACCATTTGCCGCTGAGCGCGTAGGGTTCGCATGGCTGTCGGCCGAAAGGGGCCGCAGATTCAGATTGAGGGGAAGAACACATGACGCAGGTCGAAACTGCCAAAGCGATTGCCAAGCCGGTTGGTAAAATGGGCGGAGCCTTCATGCTCGACGGCGCCACCTACGCACGAGGCGCAGAACTGGGCTTTTCGGGTATCGACTTTTACGTGCTGGGTCGCGGTGGCGTTCTTGGCGACACCATTCCCGACGTGGTCTCGTCAGCATTCTTCTTTTGGAATCCTGAACAAGTCCGAACGCAGTGGGAACTTGCGCGCAAGGTGATGGACCCGGCCACAGCCGCGGTTGAGTGGGTCGACCTTTGTCACGCCTATGGCGAGGCGCATCTCCCCGAATTTGCTGCGCTCAATCGTTTCTCCGAACTTGCAGCGAAGGTATGCGATGCAGCTTCACCCGCTGGTGCTGCATTGTTTGCAGGGTGGCGCGCGTTGCCCGTTCCCGGTGCCGATCGCCCAAAGGCTCGTGCGCAGCACTACCTCAACTCTTTGCGCGAACTCCGTGGCGGCTTGCACGGTGGTGCAATTCTTGCGATGGGACTTACGCCGGCTGAAGCAGTGGCTGTGCATTCGCCCGGAATGGCACCGGTGTATGGCTGGGATGTTTCAACTATTCCTGTCGATGACATCTCCAAGGGTGAATGGAAGACCGCAGAAGCCGGAACTGACCTCGCTATGGCTCGTGTCCTGCACGCTCTCAGTGCGGAAGAATGCGCAGAATTCGAAGCACTCGTTCTTGATCTACATGAGGCCGTACGGGCCGCCAAGGAAGGTTGATCGTTATGGACATTCGTGAAGCGCTTTACACAACCCGAGCCATGCGTCGGGTCAAGCCTGATCCCATTCCGATGGACGTACAGGCACGCATCATGGATGCAGCTGTTCGCGCGCCGAGCGGTGGCAACACGCAGAACTGGCGATTCCTTCTTGTCGACGATCCCGAGGTGAAGGCAAAGCTCGGACCGATCTATCGACAGGCAATGTCGGTGTTGTGGGGTTCGTATTACAAGGATCGCCTCGACGCAGCGCACGATGCGCCCGAACTCGAAGAGTCGAAGTCAATGCTCCGTGTGCAGAAGTCGGCACAGTGGTTGGCTGACAACTTCGAAATGGTGCCGCTGTACATGTTCGGTTTCTCGCAGCACGATCCCAGTGGTTCTTCGGTCTACCCGGCACTTTGGAACGCGCAGCTCGCTGCACGCGCCGAAGGCGTTGGTACGTCGCTCACGCAGGTTCTGGTGTTTCACAACGACGAGGTGCTCGACATCCTTGGCGTTCCGAAAGACGAAGGCTGGAACATGCTTGGCTGCGTGTCACTTGGCTATCCCACGGGAAAGTGGGGCGTTGCTACGCGCCAGCCCGCGCACGATGTGTCGTTCCGCAATCAGTGGGGCGAGGACGTCGGCTTCCGCGACGATGAGCCGCTTTGGCCGTAAGCCCTCGCCGGGGGATGAGTAGTTAGTCCTCTTCGGCGGCCGGCGCCCAATGGGTGCGCAGGTCGGCGAGCCAGTCAGGAAAGTCAACCGGCGGGTCGGGCAACTGCGTGACGCCGTGCTCGGTAAGCGCGGCTTCGAAGAGTTCGGGCTGGTCGCCCCACGAACGCGGGTCGCCCATCATCACCTCGTACAACTTTGCGCCTTCATCGCCAGCGCGAATTGGCCCGAATGCAGCACCAAAGGGAAGCTCCACATGCGTGCCTGCCGGGCACCAGCGCTCGCCGAACCAAAGACCGCCATCAATAACGAAGACGATGTGTGGCGAGTAGTGGCCGTGCCGACGAACCATCATGCCTGGGTCGTATTCGGCATATAGCGAGAGGTACTGCGGGTCGGGACTGAACGCGAACCACTTCTCGCGCACGTAGGAGGTTGACCCGTCTGCGTTTTGTTGTGCGCGGCACAACTGCCACGGCATATCGGGGTCGTCCATGTGGCGAAAGATGACTTCTTTGCCAGGGATGGGTAGCGGAACTTCCGTTGGGTCGATGCTCATGCGATGAAATCGAAGTCGACGTGAGCCGATTCGATGCCGCGCACAAACGCGTTCGCCATTTCGACCGGCGCCGTGCCCGGTGTCAGTTTCCATCCCGAGGTGCGACGAAGAAGTTCATCGAAAAACACACGGATCTCGAGGCGTGCGAGCGACGCTCCCAAGCAGAAGTGCGTGCCGAAACCAAATGCGATGTGGTTGTTCGGCGTGCGATCGACGAGGAATTCCTCGGGCCGATCGAAGTACTTTTCGTCGCGGTTGGCCGAGGAGTACATGAGCACAACCTGGTTGCCCTTAGGAATGGTGACGCCATTGACTTCGGCGTCGACCTTTGCGACACGACACATGTTGTGAATCGGGGTGACGTAACGAATCATCTCTTCAACCGCGACGGAGAGGTCGGCGCCATTGCGAAGCTTCACCATTTCGGCGGGGTTGGTGATGAGATTGAGAATCGTCCAGGCGATGACGGTACGAGTGGTTTCTGCGCCACCGTCGAGAAGAAGCAATGCATCGGCGATTGCATCGTTGGGATCGAACGGGCACCCTTCGACTTCAGCGGTTGTGTAGAACGAGAAGATGTCGTCGGCGGGACAGGTCTTCTTGGTTTCGAAGAGTTCCGCTGCGGCGCCAGCAAATTCAATTGCCGAAGTCATCCCAACCTCGTTGAAATAACGAGGACCGCCCCCAAGGGCGATGGTGGTCTCCGACCAATGCTTCAACTTCGGCCAATCGGCCTCGTCGAAGCCGAGGAGCTTTCCGATCATCATTGCGGGGAGCGGAGCAGCGACGTCGTTGATGACTTCGGCAGAACCGCCTTTGTCGCGAACGGCGTCAAGGATTCCGGTGACCTTTGCGCGAATGTCGTCTTCCCATGCGCTTGCAGCGCGTGGAGTGAACCGACGAGAAACCATGTTGCGGCGCTTCATGTGAAGCGGGTCGTCAAGGCCGATGATGGCGTTGTCGGCCGGGAGGTTCGGCCGATAGCCGCCCTTCTCCTGATCGGAGTTAATGAAGACGTCCTTGCGCTTTTCGATTTCGACGATGTCGTCGTAGCGCGAGATCCCCCAAAGTTCGTTGACTTCGTCCCAGTAGATCGGTTCGTTGGCGCGCATCCACGCGTACGTGGGATACGGGTCGCCGCCGTACAACTCGGGGGCGAGAAGATCTATTGCGAGCCGTTCCATGGTCCCTCCAAGGCAATGAACTCAACCAATCGGTTGTGCAGTCCGGATGGTATCGCTGTCTGCGGTTCGATCTGCCCGCGGGTTCCGGCAATCGCCTGACGCGGGCCCTAGCCCGCGGTGACGCCGCGGTCGCTCGAGAAGATCGCTCCGTGGATGTTGGTTGAGCCAGGCGCGGCGACGAGGGCAATGAGTTCAGCGATGTCATCGGCCTCACCCTGTCCGCGGTAGCCCATGTAGGGGGTCATGAGCTCGAAGTCGATGTCGGCGGGAATCTGAAAATTCTGTGTGAGGTTGGTTTCGATTGCTCCCGGAGCGATTGCGTTGACACGGATCTTTGTCTTTGCGTACTCCATGGCCAACGAACGTGTGAGTTGGACGACGGCGCCCTTCGTCATGCAGTAAGCCGTCGTGTAGGCCTGGCCCATGAGCCCTGCGTTCGATGCGATGTTGACGATGTTGCCGTCAGACGCGAGCAAATGGGGGACGGCGGCCTGACAGAAGAAGAACGGTGCGTCCATGTTGACCGCAGCCATGCGTCGATACTGCGCTTCGGTCATGTCAGCGAAATGAAATGCTCCGGCGATTCCGGCCACATTGACGAGGACATCAAGTCGGCCAAAGGCCTCAACTGCTTCGGCAATGGCATCGAAACATTCCGACCGCTCGGAGACATCGCCAACTCGCGAGACCGCAGTGCCGCCAGCCGAGGTGATCATCGAGACCGACTCGGCGAGTGACTCGGCGTTCACATCATGGAGAAAGACCTCGGCGCCTTCAGCGGCCAGTCGCAGAGCCGTGGCCCGACCAATCCCAGAGCCTGCGCCCGTGATGAAGGCGACCTTGTCGTTGAATCGGCCTGGAACGAGATACGGCATGTCGGACTCCTCGTGGGTGGACAGGCGCAGATCGTCGCACATCGGCGATCTTCAGGCCGCCGAAGTGATGAGGTATCGCGAGGTGGTTCAGTCGCGATACGTTGCCAAGGCACTGCACTGCCAAGGGGGCACTGCGGGGGAGGAGCTTGAGATGGACATCAAGGCTGGTAGCCGACTCGCTTGCCCGGAGTGCAGCGTCGAACTCGTCGTGGTCCGTCCCCCGAGCTCCGCTGTCGTTCTCACCTGTGGCGGTGTTGAAGTTGTCGACGCCGCTGCTGATCGTCCCGGTGGTGGCCATGCCGATGCCAGTGGCGATGGCACCCTCGTTGGCAAGCGTTACGCCGATGAAGACTCAGGTATTGAAGTGTTGTGCGCCAAGCCCGGTCCGGGCACATTGGCTGCCGATGGCCGCGAGGTTCCCATCAAGGGTGCCAAGCCGCTTCCGTCCTCTGACTGATCTGAAGGTCATCGCG